>JYHA01000151.1 GCA_000970895.1 Candidatus Arcanibacter lacustris | reverse complement strand
ATAACCCTTTAAGAGTTGCTCTTTTTGTTTGGTAAGTTGCAAATCGAAGTTTTAGATTGAGTTCTACGTCGAGCGGCCGCGATATCCTGCAGATGCATCCAGTACTAGTATGGCCCGGGGGATCCTACGTTCCAAATGCAGCGAGCTCGTATAACCCTTTAAGAGTTGCTCTTTTTGTTTGGTAAGTTGCAAATCGAAGTTTTAG
>JYHA01000150.1 GCA_000970895.1 Candidatus Arcanibacter lacustris | reverse complement strand
ACAAGCCCTCAAGACCTACTTGGCGGTTTTCCAGAGTTCGTTAAAGTTACCCCTATTAACAACATCTCCAAAGATACTAACTACAAAATCAATTATATTTTGCATCATCAAAGATACTCTTCAGGTTGAAATATATCGCTGTGCTTACCAGTTATTTTATTATCTCCTCCGTGCGGATTGAGTTCTGTAAAAATAGAAAAAGATGATGCGCCCTCTTTTACATGTTGTTCATATTGCGAACACAAGTCCCAGAAATTATTCTGTTTTAATATACCATTGAGATATGTTATCGGAATTAACTTAGATTCATCAGAATTTACCTTTAACATTTCTTCTGTTTTTATCTGGAATGCTTCATTAACCCTATTTTGTTGATAATTATTTAGTGTATCCTCAAAACTTTTGCTTAATTTATTAAATTTATCTATTTGAATAGTTTTCAATTCATCAGAATTTAATTTTAAAGTTTGCTCTATCTTTGACTGATGCTCTATATTAGCTTTCACTTGCTCAACATTTTTGTTATAATACTCTGGCTTATTTGGATTAAGAATAGACCCAACTTCATGCATCTTGTTATCATTCATATTGCTCTTAATTAATGAGGTAATGTCACTATTATCTATTTCAATCTTATTTAATAAGGGGATATTATTAGGATCAATATCCGTCATAAATTCATTAACAATATCCAGGCTTTTTCCTTTTATGATTTGTTGTACATATTCTTCACCTTTAAAAGAATTCAAGACAGCAAGTAAATTACTTTCGAATTCCAGTTTATTAAAGCTAATTTTTTCAAAAAATTTGATCAAAAATGATAATTTTGTATCTTCATTCAAATTACTTGGCAAGGATTTGTAAATAATATTAAATTTCGCCAATCCATCATCTAAATCAGAAAAGCTTCTCAAATAATTAATAAACGAGTCTTGATGACCATCTTTGGCAAATATTTTACCCACTGCAATAAGATTTTTAATTTCATCACCTGAAAATAGAGTGGTTTTTAATAATTTGTCTAAATAACCTTTCTTTAGAGCTTCTAGGACAATATCCCCTGTATAATGATTATCATGAATCCTTTCTATTAATTTATCAGTAATAATTTCTACATGATCCAGCTCTAATGCTTTTAAGATTATTTCTTTTATATCCTTATAAAAAAGCTCCTCCATTGATTTATCAGTAATAATTTCTACATGACCCAGCTCTAATGATTTTAAGATTATATC
>JYHA01000149.1 GCA_000970895.1 Candidatus Arcanibacter lacustris | reverse complement strand
AAATACAAGGCACTATCTCGGTTTTTATAAAAATTTTGGAACTAGCAACGACTAGGCCTTTTGATATTTTTTTGATTCTGTAATATCCGTTATTGTTGAAACAATATATTTTTTATTATTACCTCCTCTGAAAATTGTATCTTGAACTAGATATATTCTATTTTTTCTTTGATAATGATGTGATGATTTAAAAGGTTCATTTGTCTGATAATTTATCAACATTTGTTTTAGCATAAAGCTTCTACTATTTAAGTAATCATTTGAACTTACAAAATTATTATTAATTACCTCAGACAAATGCTTCATTTCTTGTTCAAAAGTTTTATCATAAGCTTTATTAGTAAAAACATATTCTAATTTTTCATTTCTAACTGATAAATTATGTTCAATTGAATTAAAGACTAATTTAAAAAAGTTATTAGCTTCTTGTAATTCTCTTTCTATTTTTTTTTGATTGGTATGATTTATAGCAGTAGATACAATTTCTAATAACTTACCATTTTCATCTTTGATTACATCTCCAATACCTTGAAGATACATTAAATCATTAGTTGATACATTATAACACCTGAAATAAAAATTATAAGATTTTCCCTCGTTAATTGCTCCAGATAAAGTAGAAATGTAATGATCCAAATCTTCCGGATGGATACATTTTCTATGTTTTTCTACAGATGGAACGGGGTCACCTTCCTTATAACCAATCATTTTAAATAATACAGGTGAGAAAGATAATTTGTTATTAATAATATCGTACCTAAATGTACCAATTCCAGCATCAGCTTGAGATTTAAAAAAGTTATTTTTATATTTATTTAATTCGTCTAAGTAATTTTTTCTCTTAATTATTTTTATTACTGACAAAGAAAGAAAGTTAATGGCTTTCTCTACTTCTGGAGAGTGATTTATGGGTCCGTTGCTTATTATTAAAAATTCACCTTGATCTTCTTTTTTTAAAAGAGTGGCATTTTTTAAAGATAAAACCTGCTCTTCTTTTGATAAATTATTAAAAAAAATCATTGCCATAAATTTCTAGTGAGGAATGATCAGAAAAAACAACATCAAATTCAACAAAACAACTAAATTTTGTTAAAATACTGATAATCACTTGCGTACTATCGTCATTCGTTGAAGATAGCAGCACAAGGTCTTCTATAAATTTCAGATATTCTTTTGACATACTAATCCACGATGCATCTCAACAAGTTAATTTAACCAATAAAACAAAAGGATATCAACAAAATACCAACCGGTCAACCATAATATTTTAATAGGTAGACCTACGTAAATACGTAAACAATTTAATTTTACAAAAGATATCTTAATCTATTTAATTATTTGTTTATATATAGACCAATAAAATTTTCCATGATATAATCACTTTCTGCTCGAGGCGAAAGATAAACTTGCAGCTCTCTCAAGGAAAACTAACGGAATGGTACTTTTTAGAAATGATCAAGCCGAGCTCTAGTCATCCTTTCCATCACTATATCGTATTTTTGATATAGACCAAAAAAAGAGGGAGACACTATAACGCAAAAAAATTCTTCTCATCTCAAATTTGAGATAGATTGATAAAAAAGGAGTTTATGCTAATGGCCATTAATTTAAGATTATGTTCTATTGTTTTTATCGCTAGCTGGTTAGTTAGTTTGGTATTTTATTTATTTCCAAATAATCTTTTTTATTCTATTGCCTCTAGTTTTATCATATTGTTTTTTGGCTATTACTGCGGTTATAAAAAACAAAAAAATCACCAAATACTAATCTCAACCCAAATATATTATTTCTTACCTTTAATTATTCCCATGTCTTTAGAAGGCGATCTTAATAGCTTAATGAAGTTAATTTGGCTTGCCTATATTTCAACCAGTCTGATTATTTGTCTATCTAAGCTAGGTGATGTTAATAAAAAAAACTACCCAAATATAGTTTTTGCTTTTCTAGTGGGTATTATATCTGCAAAATTACTTTATTTAAAAATTCCACCCCATAGTCTAATTATATTTACCACACTGGCGTTTAATGCATTAATTATAACTAAATATGAGAAGATCAATATTAAATCACCAATTATCTTTTTGATTATAGCAGGATTATCCTATTTGATCTTTGCCAAAACAGCAAATTTCTCTTATAAGCCTGAAATATTTACCGCTCTTTATTGCATAGGAATGAGTTATTACTGTTATTCAAACAAAGATAATTCAAGTAGTTACTTAGCTACATTATCATTCTTGCTAATTATCTCGCTATTTAAATTAACTAACCTCACTTCAAGCCTTAGTGTAGCACAATATGGCATGGTCTGTTCTATAACGATATTATGTTTAATAAAATCACCAGCAATCTATCGTAAAAAATCAAAATATGGAAAATTATCCGTAGTTAGAAATAATTTTCACAATGCTCATATCCTATTTAATGGTGGTATTATGCATGGAGTCCAACATATAGATAATAATCATGATAGTTCTTATTATTCAAATAGTTCTCCTCTAGGTAAGGTTTTATCAAAATTAACCGATCAAGATCGAAATTTTGAAATGGGGGTGATAGGTCTTGGTATAGGTTCTCTTGCTCTTTACGGTAAAAACCAAAATCATAAGATCAGTTTTTATGAAATTGATGAGGAAGTAATTAAAATAGCTAAAAATCCGGAATTATTTACTATTCTAGATAAATCTAAAGCAAATATTAAGATAATCAAAGGAGATGCCAGAAAGACTCTAGAAGACATCCCTGATGCTACTTATGATATGCTAGTTTGCGATGGATATTTTGGATCATTTATCTCTAATTCTCTATTAACATTTGAGGCTCTAAAACTCTATAACAAAAAACTAAAAGAAGATGGTATTTTATTTATCCATATATCTGGCATGGAACTTGAGCAAGAAACCTTAGAAAGAAATATATTAGCATTAAATTTAGTGGGATTTACCAATCATCATCTTCCTAAAAAAAGAACTAAAATAACCAATCATGGGTTATTTAATTTTAACAAGAAAAATCAATTAGAAGAAGATATTGATTATTATATCCAAAAATTCCTAATAATCACAGGACTTTACATGCATAGTCTTAATGATTTTGACTCTAGCTGGATCATATTAGCTAAAGATGAAACATATCTAACTAATTTATCGCTAGAGACATCTTGGGTTAAAATCAAACCAAAAAACCTACAACGAACAGAATTATTAACCGATGCTAATCTAGTTTATAAAAGCTGATTAAAACAATCTATTTAAAAATTATTGTTTTTGTGGTATAATAAATACATAAAGCAAAAACAATAATGGTAAAAATATATGGCTAATAATAGCGAATTCAGCAGCTTAAACGCTATGAACTATGCAAAAGACTTGCGCAACAGTGAGAGTAGTGGCGATGGGGGAGGTGCTAGTGAAAATGCAGGTAGCACAGAATTAGGAGTATTTGAAAATGCTGATATGGTACAGTCACTTCGTGCTTGCGAAAAAGATTTCACCCTCAGTATGATCTCTGAGTTTATAGGACTTAGAAATGTTGAACAAGCCTCATTATTTCAAATGTTTAGCTTCTTACAAAATGTTATGTCCTCCATATCTTTGGGCAATCTATCACCTTTAAATTTGAGCAAAATACCAACCGGACTTTTTGGCTCAAAAGGTGGCAATCAAAAATAAATCCTAACTTTATTGGAAATGCCAACTCACCTTTTTACCAAATTTACCGAAAATCGGTCCATAAGCAAAACCTATCTTAGCATCTTGCTTCTCAAACAATCCTTTACCATATTGTTGTTCTATTGTTTTTTCATCATATCCTAGTATATAAATTATAGTAGGAAATATTTGAAAATGACTCGCCATATTAAAATTTAGCTCAGCTGCTTTTTTAAATTTTTCTTGTAACTCAGGGCGATCTGTAATAACAAATAATGGCACCATCCCCTCTTGTTGTAGCACATTATTACGCCTACAATGAGTTACTGGATCATCATCATCCAATAGATTTTGTCCATGATCAGAGCTATAGATAATCAAACTATCTTGCAACTTATTGTCTTTAATTAGTATTTTAAAAAACTCGTCTACCGACCAACGTACAACATTTTTATATGAATTTACCAACCTGTCTTTGTTGTTTTTTGTTAATTCTTTATGAACCATATGGGGTACAAAAGGAGAGGAGTTATCCGGATAATAATCTTCATAATGAAAGTGAGCTCCAGCTTTATTCAAATAAATAAATTGTGGCTCTTCTGACAATAATAAATCTTGTATAATTTTAGCAGCTAGATGATCTTTTTCATAGTTTTCACCATCTATATAACGAACTTGATCAATTGATTCAAATTCTTTTTGGTTCATAAAATTATGCAAATTACCTTTTTGATTTTGAGCATCTATATAAGTAGTTTTATAACCTGCTTTATGAAAAAATTGCCAAATAGTTGGATTCTTCATAATAGATTTAGATGATATACCAAGATTTTGTGGAACTCCACCCATTCTTATAATGGCATTACTTGTAGAGCTGCAGTTTGCCCCAGACGTAGCTATTCCAAAATTTATAATATCATTACGTATTTCTTTTAAATATGGAGTAACATTTTGATCCTTATTTAGATCTATATAATCAGCTCTAATACTTTCATCGATTATTAAAACAATATGCTTAACTTGATCTTTATTAACAATAGGAATTTCTACTTCTTTCCTTTCTGCATTAATATCTTGTTGTGAAAATGCAACCGATAAGACCGTACTTAAACTAGTGAATTGCCATGGAAGACCGTTCAAGCCAGATCCAGCTGTATGATAAATTATACCTATGATTATAATAATAGGTATAGATGGTATAAAGCCCGTATATCTCATAGATATGTATTTAGGAGATGGTATAGTAAGAGCTATAAAAAGCAAAATCGCCTTTAAAACTGAACTTATTGCAAAATTACCATAATTACTAATAGCATTACTTAAATTAGCGCGCTCTATTATTAGCATTTCAAATGAATCTATTCCAACTGGTTCATGCAATATTTGATAATGTAAACTCGAAACTAAGGCAGATATAGATATAAGAAAACCCCAAAAAAACCTTAGTGTTTGGCTAGACATAAATCCTATAGATAAAATCGATAAAAAAGAAATTACCCAAATAGCAACATAAATCGCTGCTGTTCCAGTACGTTGCATTTTAAACAAAAACCAGTCTAGCCTTCCATAGACTTCATAATTCAATGAATATACAAAA
>JYHA01000148.1 GCA_000970895.1 Candidatus Arcanibacter lacustris | reverse complement strand
GCTGATATAGAATATTCTGTTCCAAAACTAGTGTCATAACAATGCTTTATTTCTTCTATTGTTGATGAAAAATCTCGTCAAGAAATGTTAGATAAAATAATGTATGACAATACAAGTAAAACAGGTGATACAGAAATATTAACTAGTCTTATTGACATGGGATGCGATGTCAATAAAGAATATAAAGATAGTCAAAAGAAAAGATCCTATACTCCAATACAATTAGTACTTGAAAAATCAGCATATATAGATCATGGGGTAGTAGAACTTCTAATTAATAGGGGGGCTATAGTTACTCAAAATGATATTGAAATTGCGCGTGAACGTAATGACGATGATATCGTAATAGGCGAAAAAACTATTGAATTATTAGAAAAAACATTAGGATTACAATCCTATTACCAAGGTGACAATATTCATAAAGAAGTTGATGATTTTATCAAAAATGTATATCAAGAAGCCAAAAAAAATAATGATCACACGTATCTTATAGAAAAATATAGAGAATTAGACTTAAATCAACGGGATTAGTTAGTCGCTGGCGCGAAATAGGCACGTAAAAAATAAATTAACATTTTTAATAGAATGAGGTAACTTATTGTTAAAGTTTGAAATAGTAACAATATAAGAGTTACCCCAATATGAGTATTGATAATCAAGGAATAAAAAGCAAGCTAGAAAATGGATCTGTTACAATATTTGTAACAGATAATCATCCACTTATTAAATTAGCAAATAATATAGATTGGGAAAGATTATATCAAATAATACTTCCTGATCTTAAAGCCAGTAGCTTCAAAGGATTTTGGTGGTTAGGTAGAAAACTCAAAGTCAGGATTCATTTAGCTGTCTATATTTTACAACAATTATACAATAAAACAGATAGACAAACTGAATATAGCATCAAGGATAATGCTGTTTATCAGCTTTTTTGTGGTTTGAATATAGTTGATAAATTTCATTGTCCTGATCACACTAAAATTGAAGAGTTCCGTTCGAGGCTGAGTCCGAGCACACAAAATAAATTAGCCAATGAAATTACGGTACTAGCAGTTCATCTAGGTTATGCAGATGCTGGTTGTATGGATATTGACTCAACGACTCAGGAAGCAAACATGGCTTATCCTAGCGATGTTAATCTATTGGTAAAGTTAGCCAAAATAGCAGACAAAGTATGGCATGAAATACAAGATAAAATTTCATATTTTCAGCTTTATGATTTTAAATTAGATTTGAAAAAAATTAAATCTCTGGCTAGAACTTATTTTTTTGATAAAAAGAAAGAAAATAAAAGCGACAATCTTTTTAATTTGTGGGTTACTACCCATCATGAGGTTCATAAGATACTAAAATTAAACATAGCTTTAATAGAAGAAGACATTAAAAAATTTAGTTGGTCTACCAAAAAAGCTTTAGTTCAATTACAAGAACATGCAAGAATTTATCTTAAAGATGTAATGCATTATGTAATAAATGGTACTATGAAAAAAGGCAAGGCATTGTCCTTCCATTTGAATGAAGTATCCTGTTTTACTAAGAATACAGTAGGTGATGCACTGAAATTTGGCAGAAGATTTCAGCTAGGACGATTAAAAGGAAATTTTTTGATAATCAAAGATTCAAGCAACGTCAGAGAAGAAGATAAAGAAACTTTGGGTGGAGTTATTAATTTGCATGAAAATTTATTTGGTAAATCTACATTACATTCAGTTGCAACAGATAAAGGTTATTATAGCAAAGAGAATAAAGATTTATTGATAGCAAAAAATATAGAAGAAATAGGCTTGCAACAACCAAGACATGCAGGGTCGCTGCCTCCAGACATCAGAGAAGAATTAAAAACAAAACTAGTCAATAGAAGAGCTGGTATAGAACCGCTAATTGGGCATTGTAAACACGGAGGTCAACTTGGTAAAAGTAGGATGAAATCTGATAAAACAACCTTATCGGCAGCATATAGTTCTGTTTTTTCATTCAATTTAAGACAAATTACAAGAAATTTAATGGGGAAAACTGCTCCAATGGCTGCGTAAGTGATGTGGAAGTGCGAACAATATATATAAATATTTACACTTTATAGTAAGTATTATTAAGGTATTAAGTTTCTATTTCGCGCCAGCGACTAGTTACTTTAGATAAATTTTGAATTAATTGATCCATGACATTATCTAAATTAGG
>JYHA01000147.1 GCA_000970895.1 Candidatus Arcanibacter lacustris | reverse complement strand
ATACGATGCTTTAA
The DNA here is from genome assembly GCA_000970895.1 of Candidatus Arcanibacter lacustris. Classification (GTDB taxonomy): domain Bacteria; phylum Pseudomonadota; class Alphaproteobacteria; order Rickettsiales; family Arcanibacteraceae; genus Arcanibacter; species Arcanibacter lacustris. Next base: position 8,955 of record JYHA01000147.1, on the reverse strand, counting down.
AAGCCTTCTTTTGCACACCTAATTCAAGTTAATTTACTATAATCCACGAGGGGAAGAAGTAAAAGTAAGCCCTTCTTTAATCAGATCGGTATATTGTAAATGTGAAAAAAACTACTTACTTCACGATAAAAAGTTGTATAACTAGTTCCAGGACAACTAGATCCATAATAGTATAACATACCTTGTCCCTGGTTAACGATATTATTTGGAGTGGAATTAGAGGTTACACATGAAATCAATCCATCTCCATTGCCATTTGCAGCATTTACAATAAATGAAGAAGCATTCATCATGTCACCAGGATATGCGTTATATTTTGATAAGAATGTAGCAACAGCAACGTTGTATTGAGTAATTTGAGAAACGATTGATCTAGCTTTTGCCCCGTAAATCATTTCTTTTCCTGTTATAATTCCACCAATAATTAATCCAATAATCACCATTACGATAGAAATCTCTATAAGAGTGAAGCCTTTTTGTTTGAAGTTGAGATTTGGTGTATAAGCCATTTTTTAAATTGTAATTATTAATGATTAAGGAATTGTTAATATGTCGATATATCATTATCCTCTTGGGTGGAATTTATTATAAACTTCGACTAATTTACTAGTTTCAATAAGTGTATAGCGTTCAGTAGTTGATAAATCTTCATGACCTAGTAAATCTTGAATTGCTCTTAAATCAGCTCCACCTGCTAGTAAATGAGTAGCAAAACTATGTCTAAAAGCATGGGGAGTTACTTTATCATTTAGTCCGAATTTTTTGCGTAATTTTCTCACCTGAACTCTAAATAAATCAGCACTTAAGGGCTCTCCCTTGATACTTACAAATATCTCATTATCAATATGATAGGGGCATTGTTCTAGATAATTATTTATATATTGCCTAACAATAGGTAGCACTGGAATGATTCTTTCTTTTTTACCTTTACCCACAATAGAAAGATAATCATTATTAATTTGTGATTTATTGATGGATAAAGCTTCGGAAATACGAAGACCACATCCATAAATTAAGGCTAAAATTGCCATATCTCTTAAATTAACCCAATTATCTTGGCTAATAGTTGCGATATTTTCGATAGCCATCTTGGCATCTTCTTCAAGAAGAGGACGGGGCAGAGATTTTGATAATTTAGGAGAACGTATAGCAAAAATATTATTATTTTCGATTTGTTCGAATTTTGATAAATATTTGAAAAAGTTTTTTATAGCGGATATTTTTCTAGCAAGTGAGATAGATTTAATATTACTATTATGAAGGGATGAAATCCAGGCTCTAAAATCGCTGATGCTGAGTTCTTTGATCAAGGAAACGCTGATATTAGAAGATTTATGATGATTAATAAAAACCATAAAAACTCTAATATCAGTACTATAATTACGAATAGTAGCTACAGATGATAGCTTTTCTAATTTTAGCCATTCTAACCAATTATGGCATAAGATTAGTAGATTAGAATCTACTATCTTTTCTAAACTAGAAATCATCCTCATTTATTTTTACTGCATCCTTGAATTTATCTAAAGATATTTTTTTATCTTTAAAGCTAGTTTTTTCTAAGATGAAATCAACTGTTTTATCTTCGATAATTGGTCCTTTTAGTTGCTCTAAGCTTTCAGGGTTTTTTCTGAAATATTCAACAATAACATGTTCTTGACCAGGATAATTACGAGCTTGTGCATAAATTGCAGATTTAATACTTTCTGAATCAGCTACAATATTTTCATCGCCAGCTATTTTTGCCAGTAACAAACCAAGCGCTACTCTTCTTTTTGATAGTCTCTGATAAATAGTTTTTAGCTCATCGTCTGTTTTGCCTTCAGAGAATTGTGGATTAGTTTTCTTCATTTCTTGCACTTTATTCCAAAGAGCATTAAATTCAGAGTTAATCATACCTGAAGGTACTTCATAATCACAAATTTTTTCTAATTTATCAAAAAGTTCCTTTTTCATTTTTTCTTTAGCAGCAAGGTCGGTGTCTTTGGTTATTTCTTCTCTTACTTTGTTTTTAAGAGCTTCTAAATCTTCCAAACCAAATCTTTTAGCCAAGTCATCATTTATTTCAAGAGGTTTGGCAGTTAATATTGATTTAACATCTACTGCAAATTCAACATCTTTACCTGCTAGATTTTCTGCATGATATTGTTCTGGGAATTTTACCTTAATCACTCTATGTTCGCCTGGCTTACTGCCAACTAATTGATCTTCAAACCCGTCAATGAAGCTTTTGCTACCGAGTTCTAATTGATGATCTTCTGCTGTTCCGCCATCAAAAGCAACTCCGTTTAATGTACCACGATAATTAATTAAAACAGCATCGCCTTGTTCTGCTTTCTTTTTATCGGATTCAACAAAGTTTTTACCAGACTGAGCTACTTTATCTAGATAGTCATTTACATCTTTATCTTGGATATCGCATACTAATTTTTCTAAAGTAATTTTAGTAAAGTCAGGTAATTTAATTTCAGGTAGTAATTCAATAGATATTTTATATTCTAATTTGCTATTTTCTTCAAATTTTACTACATCTATGGTTGGTTGTAATGCTGGTCTGATGTTTTGTTCTTGCATTAATTTTTGAGAAGTTTCTTTTACTAGCGCTTCAAGAGCATCTTGTAAAATAGTAGGCATATATCTTTGTTTGATAACTGCTTCTGGAATTTTTCCTGGTCTGAATCCTTGAATTTTAACTTCGCGAGATAGCTTCTTTACGTTTTCATTTATTGCTTTGCTCACTTCGTCTTGGCTAACTATAACGTTAAATTCTCTTTTTAGTCCTTCGTTTACAAGTGTCTTTATTTCCATAGAAAGCTCTTTATCCATTATTTGTCTAGATTGATTTTTTTTAAATGGTACGGGTGGAGGGACTTGAACCCCCACGACGTGAGTCGCAAGAACCTAAATCTTGTGCGTCTACCAGTTCCGCCACACCCGCACATAACAAAAAGATAAACTAGTATTTTGTTATGATAAATGCAATGTTTTTTTTATCAAATCTATAAAATAATTTTTTTTATTATAATTATTCTAATAAACTATTGTCTTTATGCCAGCTTTATACTACTTATTTAATAGCAAAATAAAAAAATCAAGGGAGGATTTGGGGTGTTGAAAATTTGTAATTTAAAAGCTCGAGAAATTTTAGATAGTCGAGGTAATCCAACTATAGAAGCAGAAATTACATTAAGTAATGGTATGAAGGAACGAGCATCAGTTCCAAGTGGCGCATCAAAAGGCAAAAAAGAAGCTCATGAATTAAGAGATGGTGGCCCTAGATATTTAGGCCAAGGTGTATTAAAGGCTGTTTCTAATGTTAATAATCAAATTGCAAAAGCCATAGTTGGAAGAAATTGTGACAATCAAAGAGAATTAGATGAGTTGCTAATTGATCTTGATGGAACTGATAATAAATCAAATTTAGGCAGTAATGCAATTTTAGCTACCTCAATTGCTATTTCCAAAATTGCTGCTAAGTCTCGCAATATTCCTCTTTATAGTTATTTAGGTGGTGGTTCTATATTACCTACACCTATGATGAATATCATTAATGGTGGATCTCATGCCAATAATAATTTAGATATTCAAGAATTTATGATTATGCCAGTCACTGCCTCTAATATGTGTGAGGCAATCAGAATGGGGTCGGAAGTTTTTCATTCTTTAAAATCAATGTTAAATCAATTAGGATATAGTACTAGCGTTGGAGATGAGGGCGGTTTTGCTCCTAATCTATCGTCTTCAGAGCAAGCTTTAGAGTTGATCCTGAAATCAGTAGAAAAAGCATCGCTAGTTCCAGGTAAGGATATTTTAATTGCTCTTGATGTTGCTGCTTCTGAATTATATCATCAAAATGACTATTTATTTAAAAAGGCTAATATCAAATATTCAATTGAAGAATTAATTAGTTATTATAGTAAGTTAATAGCTAGCTTCCCAATTATATCGATAGAAGATCCTTTAGCAGAAGATGATGAAATAGGGTGGAAATTAATTACAAGCGAGCTTGGTGCTAAAGTACAATTAGTGGGTGATGACTTATTTGTCACAAATAAAGAAATTTTATCGCAAGGAATTAAAAATAAATTAGCTAATTCTATTTTGATAAAACCTAATCAAATTGGTACTATTACAGAGACGCTAGATACTATAAAAACCGCTCATGAAAATGGCTATAAAGCCATTGTTTCTCATAGATCAGGCGAGACTGAAGATACGACCATTGCTCATATTGCAGTGGCTGCTAATTGTGGGCAAATCAAAACAGGATCTTTGTCTCGAAGCGATAGAACAGCAAAATATAATGAATTAATTAGAATAGAAGAATCTCTTTCTGATAAATCATCCTACGCTGGAGGGGCTATACTTAATAATTTTATTTGTCAAATGTCTTAAAATATAGTATAATACATAGGTATGAGAATGAATTTATTAAAAGGTAGAGTTTTATTGAATTTTTTAATCGGGCTTATGTTAGTTAGCTCGATATATTATCTTGCCTCTCACGTAATGCGTGGTGAGAGAGGTATAATGTCCTTAATAGAATTATCAAATCAATCTAAAGAATTACAAAAAGAACTTGATTTAGTTAGATCTGAGAGAATTACCATAGAAAATAAAGTAGAAGCTCTGAGATCCGATTCTCTGGATCTTGATTTACTAGATGAGCAAGCAAGAAAGATCATCGGCTTATCCCAACCTGAAGAAGTCGTATATTTACTGGATCCTAAGTCTCTTTAATATTTATTTAAAAAAATATTTTTTTCATGTACTTCCATAATAGTGCTCAACTATGTTATAGTATTAATTATATCGTTAGTTTTGAGCAGTAGCATCAATTATTGCTCAGACTTTTCAGATAAGAAAAAGAGAGGGTTAGTCATCCTGGAGCTTGGATTTTTCTACAAGAAAAATTTCAAAGCGATAGGATCCATATTAAGTTTTATATCTATTTGTTTTTTTGAAAGATTTTTTGTGGATCCTATCTTATTATTTGTCTTAAAAGACAAATAATAAGATAGGATGACGACCTCTTATAAGGGTTTTTGTTTTTCTTAGCTTTGATTAATCTTATACAATAGTTTTAATATAATATAACCATAATGGATGAATAAAGAATGGATTTTGAGGTAATTATTGTTGGTGGTGGGATCGCAGGTATAATTACTGCTATTGCCCTTAGTAATGAAGGTGTAAAACTAGCCTTAATTGAGCTAAAGTCCTCTGATATATTAACTTCACTACAGTCTGATGGTAGAGCTTTTGCTATATCACAAGGTTCCTGGGAAATATTTGGTGCTTTTGGACTGCAGCATATATTTGAGGATAATGCAGGGCTTATTAAAAATATCAGAGTATGTGATCAAGACTCGCCCCTTCATTTAGATTTTTCTGATGAATTAGTCGATGATTTGCCACTTGGCTATATGATTGAGCATAATATATTAGTTAGGGAATTATATAAGGAAGCTCTCAAAAGGGATAATATTACCTTATTTTCTGGTAACCCCTATAGTGAAGTTGAATTTTTAGATCAAGAAGCAAGAATTGAAGTTGGTGGTAAAAAACTAACTGCCCAGTTAATAATAGCAGCAGATGGTAAAAACTCATCCCTTAGATCTTTGGCTGGTATCGAGGTAAATACTTGGGATTACGATCAGATCGCTATGGTTTGTAATGTATCCCACCAAAAAAATCACTGTGATACTGCGATTGAGAAGTTTTTAAGTAGAGGGCCTTTTGCTATCTTGCCTCTTGCTGGTGGTTTTAGTTCTTCGATTGTTTGGGTAGAGCATAAAGATATAGCACCAATTTATCTTGCTATGGAAAAAAATGAGTTTTTAGATCATTTAAAGGAAAGATTTACCGATTATTTAGGCGAGTTAGAGTTTGTCAATGATATCTATAGCTATCCTTTATCATGTAAATATGCTAAAAAATTCTATTCTAAAAGAATGGCTCTTGTTGCCGATGCTGCTCATGCTATTCATCCAATAGCAGGGCAGGGAATAAATGTTGGTATTAGTGACATTGAAGTTATAGTGAATTTAATCAAAGAATATAGATCATTGGGACTTGGTATTGGTAGTAAGTCATTGTTAGATAAATATCATAGGTTGAGATTTAATGATGTGATGATGATGGTTGCTGCTACTGATGGGGTGAATAGATTATTTTCTAATAATATAGGATTGTTAAAAAAAGCAAGAACTATGGGACTGGCTGCTCTAAATAAAATTGATGTGGTAAAAAAATACATCACCAAATATGCTATGGGTGTTTGATAATAGTTTTATCATGTGTCTTTATGGTATATAAAATTGGCACAAATAATAATATACTCCAGCCCCGAGAATAATAGAGTGGCGTAATATGTGTAAAACAAGAGTTTGTCATCCTATCGTTCGTTTTGTCTTTTTAAGACAAAACGAACGATAGGATCCATCTTTAAATCTTTGAGGTGAGTTGATTATGCTAGCAATTTTATGGATCCTATCGGTCGATTTTTCTTTTAGAAAAATCTCTCTCCAGGATGACGCGCTTCTCTTATTTAGAAATTACCGAGCTGAGGTATAGCAATGCTTAGGAAAATGCTAGCGATTATTAAAAGAGATTTGAAGTTAAATTTTACAACTACTAGTAATATCATCACTCCTATTATATTTTTTTTAGTGTCAATTGCTATTTTTCCATTTGCTATTAGTAATGACCCAAAGATTTTAAGATTAATAGGACCTGGGATAATACTTTGTTCGTTATTATTATCTTCTTCACTGGTTAGTCATTATTTATTTGAAGCTGATTATGAGGATGGTACCCAGGAACAGATGTTTCTTGCCTCGATTCCTGGATATATAGTGATGATGGCTAAGATTGTCATTCATTATTTATGTGTGATTTGTCCTATTTTAGCTACTGGTTTTTTTGTAGGATTGTTTTTTGATTTAACTATCAAAGAAATATTTTTTACTATTATCATTTTCTCAGTAGCTTCTCCTTTATTTAGTGCTATTAGTTGTCTTGGCGCTGCTATTGCTCTTAACTCAAAAAGAGGTGGCTTTATTGCGGTTTTTATCTCTCTACCACTTGAGATATCAGCAATTATTTTTACTTCAGAAGCAGCAACTAGCATTATTAATAGTGATAATTATTATATTTCTTACCAATCAATTGCTATGTTATTAGGGTTGGTATTTATCTTATTGCCTCTTTCTTGTTTTTTTGGTGGAATTATTATAAATAACTCAACAAAGTAAGGTGATTTTAACTGATTATTAACTAGTTTGGCTGTAATCTGCAGAGATATAGATTATATAAATTTGAGGGTTAAAAAATATTTCACCCCACTTGACTTCCTCTGATTACGTAGAACTTAGCGAGCTAAAAGCGAGTTTAGGTCGCCCTTACTTGAGGGGATCCCTTTGAGGTTCTTTCTCCTGTGTGATTTATGTGAGGTAGTCGCGGTGGATTTTTTGGAGTAAAATTTCTGGGGGATCCTAATGACTCAAGAGAATCTAAAGGTCTAAAGACCTAAAGACCTAAAGACCTTTAGATTCTATAGTCAGAGGAAGTGAGCGAAAAAAATACTTCTTATAGTTTGAAACTTGAAGTAATTTAAATAATATAAATTTTTGCTAAGGCTAGTTAATGAATTATATAGTTCAATTATCAAAAGACATGGCTCCTGCAAAATTGATTGCTATGATTGGGGGTTTTTTATTGGTTGCTTTTATGGCGATCATATTTTTCATGAAATCCTCTTCTGAAAATTACGTGCCTCTTTATGGTAATTTAGATTTAAAAGATAGTAATAAAATTGTTTCAGAGCTTGAGTCTCAATCAATACCTTTTCAATTAAGAGCAGAAGGTTCTGAAATCTTAGTACCTGAAAATAAAGTACTTAGACTTCGTATGAGTATGGCTCAATCTGGTATACCGTCTAAAGGTGCGTTAGTTGGTTATGAAATATTTGATAATTCAGATAGTCTTGGCACTTCTAATTTTGTGCAAAATGTAAATTTACTAAGAGCATTAGAAGGAGAGCTTGCAAGAACTATTGGTGCTTTTTCTAATATTGATAGTGCTCGTGTTCATCTCGTTATTCCTAAAAAAGAATTATTTTCCCGCGAAAAACAAACTCCTTCAGCATCCATTATCCTATCAATGAAGGGTAGCGCTAGGCTTGCTAAAGAACAAATTAATGCTGTTGGTCATCTAGTTGCAACTGCAGTTCCAGGTCTTGAACTATCTAAAATTACCATTGTTGATACTACTGGTAGATCTTTAAAACTTGGTTCTAAAGATGAAAATGATCCAGGCATGATTGCTTCTAATTCTGAAGATTTTAGAGTTAGCTATGAAAATAGGCTAAATAATACTATTGAGGATTTGCTCGAGCAATCTTTAGGACTCGGACATGTTAAGGCTCAAGTATCTGCTGAGATTAACTTTGACAGGATTGTCACTAATTATGAAACTTTTGATCCATCTTCAACTGTAGTTAGATCGGTGCAAGAAATTTCTGATAAAGGTAGTGCTTCTGAAAAAGCTGCTAGCGATAATGTTAGTGTTGCTGGAAATTTACCAGGTGGACAGGGTGGTGCCGATGGAAATCAAAGTTCAAATAGTAATGAACATACTGATACTACTACTAATTATGAAATTTCTAAAACTATCAAGAATCATATTAGTGAAACAGGTGTAGTAAAACGCCTTTCAGTAGCAGTGTTGGTTGATGGTATATATAAGACAGATAAAAAAACTGGGGAAGTAACTTATACTCCAAGAACTGATCAAGAGTTGAAAAAATACGAATCTTTAATTAAGTCAGCAGTTGGTTTTGATGAGTCTAGAAATGATAAAATAGAAATTGTAAATATGCAATTTATTGCTGATTTATCTACTCTAACTGAAGAATCAACTATGAATTGGTTTAAAAGAGAATTGCCTAATATC
>JYHA01000146.1 GCA_000970895.1 Candidatus Arcanibacter lacustris | reverse complement strand
CCTCTTTCGTCATCCTGGAGCGATGTTTTGTCTTTTTAAGACAAAACGAGCGATAGGATCCAGCTTTTTAATTTCCCGTTTGTTTAACTATGATCATGGACCCTATCGGTCGCCTACGGCTCCCTCCAGGGTGACGCGGGGAGTGTGGTGGAGTTCCCTCCAGGGTGACGAAAGAGAGGAGATCTCATTCCTAAGGGAAAGTGATGAAAGAGAAAGTGGCAAAAGAAAGGAGAGCGGGCATAATATATTATTAATAGTTTACAAATCGAGATTTTATCACTAAGATTAGGCCAATATATCTTTAATATTTTCTATAAGGTTTTTTAATTTATGTATCGTTCATATAATAATAGAAGTAGAAATCGTTCATCTAAAGGAATGATGATTATTTTGGCGCTGACTCTAGGTGTTGTTATCTATTCAGTAAAGAGTTTCTTTTTTGATGAGATGGCTATTGCCTCTGGAAATAACATGAACAAAGAACAGATAGAATTAATCGTAAAAGAATATCTGCAAAATAATCCTGAATTAATTGCGGATTCCCTAAAAGCAGCTCATGAAAAAACTATGAAAGAGTCTGAGGAAAAGGCTAAAGTAGCGATTTCATCACGCAAAAAAGAAATAGAAAGCACTAAAACATCTCCTTTCGAAGGAAAGAATGATGCTGATGTCGTAATAGTAGAATTTTTTGACTATAGATGTGGTTATTGCAAAACAGCTAATAAGACAGTCAATCAATTAGTAGCTGAAGATAAAAATCTTAAAGTGATTTTCAAACAATATCCTATTTTGGGTGAAGATTCTTATTTGGCTGCTAAATCAGCCTTAGCTATTTTTGAGATGGATGCTAAAAAATATGTAACATTTCATAATAAGCTGATGGAAATCAAGCAAATTAATAAGGAATCTATTAATAACCTAGTCAAAGAATTAGGATTTGATTTTGCTATGTTTGAGCAGACTATGACGAAAAAATCCATAGAAGAAGAATTGACTAGAATTAGAGATCTAGCGAAAGATGTCAATATAAACGGCACTCCAGCCTTTATCATCAATGGAGAATTGATTCCTGGCGCTCTAGATTTAGATAATTTCAAAGCCAAAATTGCTGAGATTAGAAAAAATAAATCAAAATAAAGAGCGAGGTATATATGGCAGAAATAATAATTTATACTAAATCTCATTGCCCTTACTGCGTGAAGGCAAAGCAATTATTTAAAATGAAGAAAGTTTCTTATCAAGAAATAGATATTACCGATAATGCTAGTTTGCTAGAGGAGATGCTGGCAAAATCATCTGGTAGAAAAACAGTGCCACAAATTTTTATAGGCAAACAACATATTGGTGGTTGTGACGATCTTTATGCTTTAAATGAGCAAGGAAAACTAGATCCATTATTGACGGTGTATTTGTAGGTTACATTACTTCAGCTTGGGGATAAGAAGGAGAAACCTCCTTACAGCTTCAGGATATAAAAATACACCCATCTTTCGTCACGCCTTAAAGGGAAGCCTTAAGTCGACCGATAGGGTCCTTAACTTTAGCTAAGTGAGGAGTTTGCAAATTGCCCATGGATCCTATCGCAAATTCAGCTAAAGCTGAATTTACTCCAGGATGACGACCTTTTTATAAGACTTAAGGCACAACCCCACCGATGAAAACTATTTTAATAACGCCTCTTGACAAGCAAACAAACGAGCGATCCCCATATTAACGGCAATCACTATTATCCCTGAAAAAATTACATCGCTTAAGAAATGTCCTCCTTGGATCACTCTACCCATACTAACTATCACACCGAAAATCATTGCTGATATGAAAATTAATCTGGAGCGAGATTTTGCTACAAAAGCAAATGATGTTAGGAAAAATGCTAATGCCGCATGTCCTGAGGTAAAAGAACAATTCTTACTACAATTATCTGAGATGGTAAAAATAGGGGTGAAGTTTTTATCCCCACCAAATTCTTCTATGTTACAAGGCCTTGCCCTACCAAAAATATTATCTTTAAAAGCGTAATTAACGATCAGGCCCGGTCCAATCGCTAAGCATAAAAGCACATAAATCAGATCTTTTTTACCAAACAACTCAAATAGTTTTTTACTTGTTATTATATTGTATAATAGAGATAATATAAGATATGCTATTATTATATATGAGATTATATAAATCGATCTATGGATTAATATTAGACAAATATTGTCCTTATAGATAAAGCCCAGACCCGGTCTATAAAATAAATTACTAAATTTGATATCTATTTGGGGATATAAAAGGAAGGCTGCAATGTTAAATATCAAAAACATTACCAACCAAGCTAATTTATTATTTAATAATTTAAAAACCAAACTTACCTTTACACTCGAAGAAATTATTTCTTCTCAACAAGAATTATTATTACCATGGATCATTGTCTTATATTCAATAGGAATATGCTGCTATTTTAGCTTAAATAATGAACCATCAATCATTTACCCGATTATAAGCATGATCATTCTAGCTGCTTTATTTAATAAATCCATAGTTTTTGTAATATTATTTTACATTGCTCTGGGCTTTCTTATCACCCAAACTAGAGCTATCTCATTGAAAGCACCCATATTATCTGCTGAAATTAAATTTTGTCATATCACAGGAATCATATCAGACATTTCTATTGTTAGTAATGGTAAGAAAATTATTATCGATGATCCTGTAATTAAAAACCAAGATATTCGTTTAAAAAAGCTAAAGCTACTTGCCAAAACCAGTCTTAATAATGCCAAACCTGGTGATGAGATTAGCATTATGGCCAACATCAACAAACCCCCAGCGCAAATTACACAAGATGGATATGATTTTGCTCTCAGGAGCTATTTTGAGCAGATTGGCGCAGTGGGCTATGCTATATCTGAGGCTAAAATTCTAAAAAAAGCTAAAAATAACAATATTATGAGCAAAGTTGGCAAGTTTAGAAGCAAGATGCTCAGCGATATTAATGGCATAATTGGACCTAAAACTGGCAATATCGCAAGCGCCCTAATGATCGGGGAATATAATGGTATTGAAGAGAAGATTCTAACCAATATGAGAATAGCTGGAATTTCTCATATATTATCAGTCTCTGGTATGCATTTATCACTAATGGCTATGATTTGTTATTTTGCCAGTAGGATTATCATTAACCTATTATATAGTTACACAGCCAAGCTTCATTCTAAAAAAATAGCCAGTATCATAGCATTGCTAGGTAGCTTTGCTTATTTACTGATCTCAGGCCTACAGGTTGCTGCCATTAGATCATTTATTATGGTGGCAATGACAATATTTGCTGTGATGTTTGATCGGATTAATTCTGCAATGAGGAGCATATTTTTAGCAGGACTCTTAATTCTGATCATCTCTCCGCAAAATATCCTCAATCCTAGTTTTCAGATGTCTTTTGCAGCAGTAATAGCCTTAATTGCCAGCTACTCATATTATATAAGTAAATTTCCCATGCAGGATAATATCTATAGTAAAATCAGGCTTTATTTTATCTCAACTACTTTTTCATCAATTATAGCAGGGGCGGCTACTGCTCCTTATGTGATTTATCATTTTAATCAATTTTCTACTTATTCAGTGCTTGCTAATCTACTGGCAGTACCCCTCACCTCTTTTATCATTATGCCTTGTGTGATTTTGGGATTCATTCTATATCCACTAAATTTGTTAAAGCTAGCACTCATTCCTATGTCTTGGGCGATTTCTAAGATGATTGTCATTGCAGATTATATAAGTGGATTGCCTTATGCCTCTATAAACATCCCTCATATGAGCACGTTAACTTTGGCTTTAATATCTATAGGAGGGCTTATTTATTGTCTTTTTAAAGATCATTATCGTTTGTTTGGTGTTATACCTATGATTATTGGGGTGGTTTTAATGATTGCCGCTCCAAGGCCAATATTAATTATAGATGGCAAAACTAAAATCTTTGCTTATTTTGATGAGGATAATCAGATGATCTTATCATCAAAGAAGTTAGGAAAATTCACTAAAAACCTCTGGCTTAAATATATGGGGACAGATAACGTCTCTTATTATACTGATAATAATGAGTTTTTTTATAAAGAGGGAGAATATTGTCATTATATATATAATAATAGTCATTTAAAATTTACTTGTGATGATAAAAAATACCTACATTTGACAGGGAAACCAGAGTTTCTTAATGAAAAATTAAACATTAGTGACGATTTTACAACAGATTTTATCTATCTAAAAAATGGATATATCGTAGCTAAATCAATAACTAAGAAAAATAGACCGTGGTAATTAAGTCACAAAAATACTAGTTTTCACCCCCAAAACAAAATAAAATACTTTACATAGATCTAATTATTTTGTATATATGACTTATTAATTATTTTAAATAACTATTTTTATAGGAATAACATTATGAACAAATTTACAAAATTACTAACTGTTGCTGCATTATTAGGCTCAACAGCAGTTGCTAACGCAGCTGATAACAGCATGTATCTTCTTTTAGAAGGTGGATATAGCAAAATGGCTAACAAAGATAAAATTATAACTTCTTTTGAAGCCCAAGAAAATATTACAGTAACTAAAAAAGCTAAAAAAGCTGGCAATGGTTTTGTTGCAGTTGGCGCTGGTTTTAGATTTGATCCAAATTTTAGAACTGATGTTACTTTAAACTTCTTGCCAACAACAACTACTAAAGTAAGTGGAACAGAACTTGGAGATGCTATAACTGTAAAATCTAAACTTAGTTCATTTGCTACTATGATCAATGGTTATTATGATGTTACAGCTTTTGGTGATACATTCACACCATATGTAGGCGCTGGTTTCGGTTTGGCAAAAAACACTTATAAATTATCAGATTCAGATGGAACTAGTCTCAAAGCAAAAGGTGGAGCATCATTTGCATGGCAAGTTGGTGCTGGTACTTTAGTTAAAGTAACAGACGCTGTTGATTTAAAAGTTGGTTACAGATATATGGATTTTGGTGGAGTTAAAGTTAAAAACTCAAACAAAATAAAAACTAAATTTGCAGCTCATCAATTCGTAGCTGGTGTTCAATTCTCACTTTAGTTCTAACTAAAGTTTAATTGAAAACAAATTAAAAGAGGGGGGTTTTAACCTCCCTCTTTTTTTGTGCATTTTTTGCGCTCTTGATCCATCCATGGTTTTTGGCTAGGGAAGGATGATTTGGCTAAAAAATCTCTTCTCTTGAATTTTAAAAGTTATACTTACTAAGTCCCCCATATTTCTCTTAGAAATAAGATGAATTAAATCCTTTATCTTCATTTTAATCCTTTTAAATATAATTTCATACCTTCGTGACTAGCCTCAAAGCCTAATTTTTCATAGAATTTTTTAGCTCTTGGTCTTTTTTTATTGGTTGAGAGTTGAATTATTCCTACGTTATTTTCTCGCCCATATTCAAGTGCCCTTTCTATCATCCATTCCCCGATTTTCTGACCCCTTAGCTTTTCCGAAACTCTTACTGCTTCTATTTGCATGCGAGTTGAACCCGTAAAAGTGAGCGATGGCATAATCGTTAAATGACAAGTAGCAATAATTTGATTATCTTTTTCTACCACCATCAAATATTGATTAGGGTCTTTATCTATTAATTTGAACGCATTTAGATATTTTGGATCCAGCTCTTCACTTAAGCGATCTCTCGTAGATCCAAGCTCATCTTCGACCAATAGGGCGACAATTGATTTTAGATCATTAATGCTTGCTTTTCTTTGTATAAAATTTTCTATCATAATTTTTCTTGCGGTAAGAAGCCTCCACTCTCGAGTCCCTTACACATTGATTTATAAAGCCCGTTTTTGGCTATTAATTCACCCTTAGATTCCTATTTATGTTAACGTTTATTTGCAATAGATTCTAGAGCAAAAAAGTAAATAAAGAGCTAATTTTGCTCTCTATAATTTTTTATCATGATTATGTATAACAAACCAAAACTGACCATCATGGAGCTTCAAGCTATTACATTAGCTATTTATTAACCTATTGTTTGTATATCTATCATTTAGAAAAATCCTATAAATTACTCTAAGGAAAATACTAATGAAAGATAATCAAATAACAACCAATAAGAAATCTCCCTTTAGATTAAACACTCAAGAAATAAGGTCCGAACCAGAATTTCAAAATCAAACAAAGCGACCCAAACCATGCCCCCCAGACCTTGATGCATTAATATCTCTATACGAATCTGAAAACATCCTCAGAGAAGGACCAACAAAAATATTT
>JYHA01000145.1 GCA_000970895.1 Candidatus Arcanibacter lacustris | reverse complement strand
AAATATTATATCTCATTTTGCCATTTTTACTGTCCTATTTTTGGGGACCATTATAATGGGGCAAAAATTTCAATGCCTAACAACAAAAAAATAACCTCTTTAGACATAATATTAAATAAATTAAAAAGAGGCGAAATAAAATTAGATAAAGTAGATAGCAATATTTTTTATCAGAATATTCTTGGTGCCATACTTAGTAAAGAAACTTTAGATCAGTATAAAGACAATTATATTAGATTACTCAATGATTTTACAAAATTAGTACCAGAGGGCTTCTTCAAACAACATCAGGATGATATAAATAATTTTTTAGAACATAATCCATCTATTATGGATCATTATAGCAGCGAGGAACTTTCTATAATTTCTTCAGCTATCAATCAGTATCATGAGGATGGCTCTTCTATTACTTCTTCAATTTCTTCAGTTAATAAAGAAAAATTAACACCCCTATCATCATTTATAAAAGGATTACCATCTAAAACCGTAGAAGCGGGCATTAGAATTATACAAAATGAAATCATCCATAATGCTCTTGATTATGCAGTCAACGCAAGAGTAATAAATATTATAAATGTTTTTGATATAGAAGAGTTATCAAGAAATATATTAGAATTTCTAGGTTATAGCGAACAATTATTCTCTAGCATTTTCCCAAGTTATAATGCTGCACCATCTAATTTGCGCATTAACTCTATGCCAACATTTGAAATGCTAAACCCATTATGGTATAGCGATCAACAAATAACAAATCTACTTACTTACTATCTAGGAAATACAAATGTAAATATCCTTGCAGCAGTACAAATGGAACATCAACATGCTTCTAATAGCGTTATAAGAGAAGCAATTAATATTGTTGATGATCGTCAAGTAGCCGTAGTTCCTCTCCATATTCATGGAAATCACTGGATTAGCATGTTATTTTCAAATGATAATAATAGACTTCAAGTAACCATCCAGGATTCATTAGGCGGATCTATACAACAAATTCCAAGAATTATTGAAGAGATAAGACGGATATCACCAAATGCCAATATTGTTGATGTATCATTACACCAACAAAGAAATGGTGATGATTGTGGAGCATGGACCGTAGATAACTTAGTAAGATTAGCAAGAGCTGCATCAAGAGAAGATCTTCCAAATACTGCAGAAGGAGTTGCCGATATGCTTGATATAGACATAAATCCTCACCACATAAGAAGAGATCATCATAGTATTGATAGGACAGTGCGCTTATCAGAAACTGATGAATTAGAGGGATATACTTCTAGAGAATCGAGTGAAAATGGAGGTTA
>JYHA01000144.1 GCA_000970895.1 Candidatus Arcanibacter lacustris | reverse complement strand
TTTTTTTCCCAAGTTATAATGCTGCACCATCTAATTTGCGCATTAACTCTATGCCAACATTTGAAATGCTAAACCCATTATGGTATAGCGATCAACAAATAACAAATCTACTTACTTACTATCTAGGAAATACAAATGTAAATATCCTTGCAGCAGTACAAATGGAACATCAACATGCTTCTAATAGCGTTATAAGAGAAGCAATTAATATTGTTGATGATCGTCAAGTAGCCGTAGTTCCTCTCCATATTCATGGAAATCACTGGATTAGCATGTTATTTTCAAATGATAATAATAGACTTCAAGTAACCATCCAGGATTCATTAGGCGGATCTATACAACAAATTCCAAGAATTATTGAAGAGATAAGACGGATATCACCAAATGCCAATATTGTTGATGTATCATTACACCAACAAAGAAATGGTGATGATTGTGGAGCATGGACCGTAGATAACTTAGTAAGATTAGCAAGAGCTGCATCAAGAGAAGATCTTCCAAATACTGCAGAAGGAGTTGCCGATATGCTTGATATAGACATAAATCCTCACCACATAAGAAGAGATCATCATAGTATTGATAGGACAGTGCGCTTATCAGAAACTGATGAATTAGAGGGATATACTTCTAGAGAATCGAGTGAAAATGGAGGTTATATAATGGTCCCCAAAAATAGGACAGTAAAAATGGCAAAATGAGATATAATA
>JYHA01000143.1 GCA_000970895.1 Candidatus Arcanibacter lacustris | reverse complement strand
AAATGCTAGAGCACTACTTGCAATAAAAATCACTATTATCAATGGCAAAAGATTTCTTTTAAATAAGAGCGAAGCTATGGATAAAACAGCCACTACCATATATGGTATACGCTCATAAATACATAAGATACAAGGCTTTATCCCAAAGATATATTCAGCACCATAGGCAATAATTAAACTTGTGACACTAACCAGCAATATAAATCTAATCATAATATCAACAAGTTAAGTTTTTTAGTTGCAACTACAACCATTGGAAAATCTAAAGATTCAACTAACGATAAGTCTTTGATAAATACATCATAAGCATTTACTCTTTTCTCATTAGCTAGACACCACTCATTTATAGAATTATTATTAATTCCTACTTTTTTAATAACATCCAGGGCAAGAGCTCTTTGCTGATCATATAAATCATCTTTCAACGAATTTAGCGATAAACGTTCCCAATAATTATTCATCACAATCTTATCTGTTGCAAGTCTTAAGCGATCAAAAGAAAATCTCGAACCTAACTCAAAATATAATTTTGCTACTTTTAAGATTGGTAATTTAGTTTTATGGGCAAGTTCAATAATATCAAAAGCAGGAGATAATATACTGAAGGCGGCCATCTTTTTAGCTAGAGTCTCCGAAATCGACAAGCCTTTATAGTAGTTCAACTTATCTAGATATTTTTCATGAGATGAGCCATTGATAACAAATTCAATATTATCAATAAGTTCGTTCATCGATAATTTCAATATATTAATATTCTGCTCTATATTCAAGTTGTGAGCTTGTTTTTTGAGCAACCACAACACAAATCTACTTAGCAACTTATTGATATTAGTGAATAATTCCACTTGATATTTAGTATCAATTTTTCCATCTAACTCTTCTATTTCCTGCCAAATAGCTTTGAGCATCAATGATTCTCTAGCAATAATATAAGATCTTGCTATATCGCTTCCTGGCATTGCAGTATCTTCTTGTACAAAATTATAGAAGAAAGTACCAACCCGATTAACCATTGAGTTAGCTATTGAAGTTGCAATAATTTCTCGGCGCAATCTATGATTTTCTATCTCATCAACAAAATTTTCTTGCATTGCTTTTGGAAAATAAGAAATCAGATCATTTTTACAATAAGGATCCTCAGGCAAGTCCGAAGCTAATAACTCATTGAAAATAGTGATTTTACTATAAGCAAGTAAGATAGCAATCTCAGGTCTAGTTAAGCCCAAAGATGCTGATTCAAGCTTTGCTAATTCCGGGTTAGATGGCAAGAATTCTACTTCTCTATTTAAGATATTTGCCGATTCTAACTTATTGATCAATCTAGCATTCATTTCAAGTACTGAGCTACCTTGCTGTTCTGCTATTGTAATTGCTTGAGTTTGTAATTTATTATCCATCAAAACAAGAGAAGCTACTTCATCAGTCATTTGAGCCAACAGCTTATCTCTTTGAGAAGTGGTAATTTTATTTTTCGATAGAGCTGCAAAAAGTGCAATTTTAATATTTACTTCATGATCAGAACAATCAACACCTGCAGAATTATCAATAGCATCAGTATTGATTCTACCACCATTTCTTGCATATTCAATTCTACCAAGCTGAGTAAAGCCAATATTTCCACCCTCACCCACAATTTTACATCTCAAATCAGATCCATTAATTCTTAGGCCATCATTGGTTTTATCGCCAACTTGAGCGTTTGATTCGCCAGATTGCTTAACATAAGTACCAATCCCACCATTCCATAATAAATCAACTCTTGCTTGTAGGATCTTTTTGATTAAATCATCAGGTGATAATTGATCTTCTTTAATATCAAGTAACTGTTTGATTTCAGGCGAAATATCAATAGTTTTTGCCTTGCGATCAAAAACCCCACCACCTTTAGAAATAAGAGCAGGATTATAATCTGACCAACCAGAAACTGCCATATTAAACAGCCTATCTCTCTCGTTGAAACTTGTTTTACTATCCGGATTTGGGTCAATAAATATATGCATATGGTTGAAAGCTGCAACTAGCCTGATATTTTTTGATAATAACATTGCATTACCAAATACATCACCAGACATATCACCAATACCGATTACTGTAAAATCTTGTGATTTTATATTAATACCTAAGTCATTGAAATGTCGCTCTACGCTGATCCAACCACCACGAGCAGTAATAGCCATTTTTTTATGATCATAACCAAGAGCACCACCAGATGCAAAAGCATCACCAAGCCAGAAATTATATGAAGCAGCAACTCTATTGGCAATATCAGAAAAACTAGCAGTACCTTTATCAGCTGCTACTACCAAATAAGGATCATTATCATCATAACGTATCACATTTTTTGGATTAACAATTTTACCATCGATTATATTATCTGTTACATCTAATAATCCTCTTAGGAAAGTCTCATAACATCTAATACCTTCTTTGAGATATTCATCCCTACCAATTAATGGCATTGATTGCTTGACGACAAAACCACCCTTAGATCCCACAGGAATAATAACAGAATTTTTAGTCATCTGAGCTTTCATGAGGCCTAAAACTTCTGTTCTAAAATCTTCGCTTCGATCAGACCAGCGAAGTCCACCACGCGCTACCGAACCACCGCGAAGATGTATTCCTTCAACCTTAGTTGAATAAACAAAAATCTCTCTAAATGGCACTGGTTTTGGTAATTCAGGGACAAGAGAAGAATTAATTTTGATAGATACATAATCTTTTAAATTACCTTCAGAGTCCGTTTGGTAATAGTTAGTTCTAACTATGGCTCTTACTACCTCAAAAAATCTTCTGATGATTTTATCTTCAGCGCTACTTACTACCTGATTTAATCTAGTAGCAATTTCATGATTAATTGCATCGAGTTTATTTTGGTCTTTATTATTTTCAGAAGGTGAAAATAATTGATTAAATAACATGAAAATTAATTTAGCTAGTCTTGGATGGCTAATTACAATAGATTCAACATATTCACTACTATAAGTAAAGCCTGTTTGTCTGATATATTTTGCCAAAGTCCTAATTAATAAAACCTGGCGCCAATCAAGCCTTGCACGAATAATCAAAGTATTAAAATAATCATTTTGTAAATTCTTACACCAAATCTGCATCAATGCTTCTTCGATATAACGCTTAATCTCAGAAGCTGCCAATATTTCATATTCTTTGAGCTCTGTAATAGATTTAACATGATAGCTACTGATATTGAGGTGGAAATTATGCAGCCATAAAATACCATCATGACCTACCGCATTCACACAATAAGTATCTTCATCTACAGCAGAGAATCCCATATGATCAAAGATTGGCATCATTTCTGATAATAATATTTTTCGATCATATGAATAGATACTTAAGATGAAATTATCATTTTCTACATCTTTATTATCTTGATGTAGTTCAAAAATCGGAAATTTCTTAGTAAGCGCTAGCTCTATTAATCTAATATCTTTTAGAACCCTCTCATCTACTGGGAAATTTTCTTTATAGGCAATCGGAAAGGCATTTTTATATTTTTTATGGATTTTTTTTGCCTGAGATTGATCTAAATGATCATCAAGAAAAGATCTTAGATCTTCTTTCCAGAATTTTACAATCTTCTTTAGCTCTTCTTCCATGATAGTAATAATCCTATCATTTAAATCAATAGTATGCTTAGGAGTAAAAATTGTATAAAGGCAATTCATCGGCAAATGATTAGTTTGAATTTCCTGAGTAATAACAGAACCCTCACCAAGATGCTTATTAAGTATCTCACTGATATTTTCTTTAATTTCCAAACCATCTCTATATCTTGGAATCATCACAAGACAACTTAAAGAATCATCAAACTCATGAGTTCTAACAAATAACTTTAATTCTGGCTTAATAACCAAACTATAAATTGACAATGCCATTTCATATAGCTGATCTTGATTTATTTGAAACAACTCTTCACGAGGCAAGGATTGAAGTATAGTTGATAATTCTTTGCTACTATAGCTACTATCTAAAAATCCAGCCTTATCCATCACATATTTGGCTTTGTCTTTGATAATAGGAATTGAATTAATGGTTTGATAATATAATACAGAGGTAAATATCCCTATAAATATTTTGATTCCAGTATTGTCACCTTTATCATTATAGGTTTTTAAAGCTATGCAATCTATATTTGAATTTCTATGTACAGGAGAAGCTAGATTGATCTTACAAATCTCTATTTGACTTTCATGATTTGAATCTTGAAAAATATTAGTTACAAATTTATCGATCTCTTGTGATATTTTTTTATTTGATTTGATATTTATAAGCTTTAAAATACCAAGTAGATTTTCTTTATCACCAATTGCTTTGTTACGATCAAAATGATACTGAGCATAACCTAAAAAAGTAAAGTTATTATTATTAACCCAAGTCAATAGCTCTTTAGTCTGATGATGAGTTTTTGGATAAGAAATAAGTTCATTGGCTTTATTAGTCATCTCTTGCCAATCTTGCACTGCATAAGTAACATTAGAAACTACATCAGTCAAAATCAGCTCCAACTCTCTGATTTTAGTTTCTTGTTTTATTTTACTGATATGCAATCTTATGAAAGATTCTTTATTATTAGTTTTTTTTACATCATCATCAATAGCAATAAGATCACCCTGGTCATTTCTTTTTACATTTAAAATTGGATGAATAATCTCATGAATTTTAATTTCACGTCTTTCTAATTCTTCTTTTAGGGAATCTAATAGGAAAGGCATATTATCAGTCAAGGTTTCAATTATAGTATATTTTTCTTCCATATGATCAAAAATTCTAATCTTAGGCAACATACCCTCCCTTGATGAGAAGAAGTCAAATGACTCTTTGGCCATATTGATCAAATATTGATTATTTTTATGCTCTAATTTTTCAATCAATATTAGAGCATAAAACTCTTTGATAAAAGATTTTAAAATATCATCAACTATAATTCCTGCATTTTTTGCATCAGCAATTATGTCGCTGGTAATTTTCATAGAATCATCTTGAAATTTTTTTACTTTCTTTATTGTAATATTCATATAATTATAACCTTATATATAATAACCCAAATCAATATAACATAAAAAGCCAATAATGGAATAAATTATGGACACTATCTTTGCTCTAGCTACCCCACCTGGTAAATCAGGAGTTGCAATTATAAGAATTTCAGGCCCACAAACATCTTCTATATTATATTCTTTAAGTATTAATAAATTGCCTATAGAACGATATGCTAAATTGCATAAAGTTTATCATCCAATTAGTCAAGAGCTAATAGATAATGCCCTTATTTTATACTTTAAATCTCCTGCTAGTTTCACAGGAGAAGACTGCGCAGAGCTCCATTTACACGGGGGAAGAGCCATTATTGATCATATTTATGATGCACTAAATTCAATTGAAAATGTAAGACTTGCAGAACCAGGAGAATTTTCTTTAAGAGCATTTAAGAATGGAAAAATGGATCTCACAGAAGCAGAAGCTCTGATAGATTTAATTGATGCCGAGACTAAAATGCAACATAAGCAAGCATTACGTCAAATGTCAGGAGAGCTAAAAGATCTTTATAACTCTTGGCGAGAAGAGATAATCAAGGGATTGAGCCTAGTTGAAGCTTATATAGATTTTCCAGATGAAGATATACCGGATGAAGTCACTACCCAATTAAATAACCTAGTAAAAACCATGATAAATTCAATTTCAACCCATTTAGATGATAATAATCGTGGTGAAAAATTACGAAATGGAATTTATGTAACTATTATTGGCGCTACTAATGTTGGCAAATCTAGTTTATTAAACCTACTTGCCAAAAGAGATGTAGCAATTGTCTCCAATATAGCGGGCACAACTCGAGATATTATCGAAGTTAAACTAGATCTAGCAGGATATCCTTTTGTTATTGCTGATACTGCAGGGATCAGAGAAACAAATGACCAAATAGAAACAGAAGGTATTAAAAGAGCGCTTGATTCTGCTAGAAATGCTGATCTAAAAATTGCAATATTTGATGCTAGCGAAAAAGAATTAGATAAAAACACTCTAGAATTAATTGATGACAATAGCATAGTCCTATTCAACAAAATGGATTTATCACCAAATAACAATCACTCACTTAAAAATTCGATCCCCATATCTATTAAAAATAATATAGGTATTGATTTATTACTAGAAAAACTAAAATCTTTTGCTGCTGATAATTTTTCACCCTCTTCAGATCCAGTAATCACCAGAGAAAGACATAGAAAACATCTTTCGTTATCAATAGAATCCTTACTAAGATTTAATAAAGAACTACCTATAGAACTCGCAGCTGAAGAATTAAGAATTGCAGCAAGTCATCTTGGTAAGATCATGGGAAGAATTGATGTGGAAGAAATATTAGATCAAATATTTAGCAGCTTTTGTATTGGCAAATAATGTAATTATCTTTACTATACTAATTATGTATGAACTAAAACAACTTTTTAAAAAGCTAAGCCAGATACCATGGAGTATCATTTTGATTATGAGTTTCATCATATTCACAGGACTGGCTCTATTATATAGCGCAGCACAGGGTAATATGAATCCATGGGCTTCTAAACAATTAATCCATTTTGCTATTTTCTTGCCTTTGATGATTATGATCTCTATCGTTAATATCAAAATTTGGTATCGCCTCTCATATCTTTCTTATTTTTTAGTGATAATTTTACTACTATTAATTGAGCTTTTTGGTCACAAGGCCATGGGAGCTGTAAGATGGATCAATTTAGGCTTTATAAGACTACAGCCTTCCGAGCTAATGAAGCTATGTTTGGTTCTTTCTTTGGCGAGATATTTTCATACTATGAGCTATAATAATATCGGCAAAATATATTATTTACTAATTCCAGTTGCTATGACTTTAGTACCATTTTTACTAATCATGAAACAACCAGATCTAGGTACAGCCATTATTTTACTTGCCGTTGCAGGCGCAATGTTTTTTGCAACTGGTGTGTCTGCTAAAAAATTTATGGTAGTAATTATCTGCATGTGCGCTCTTGGGCCTGTGATTTGGCATAATCTATATGATTATCAACAAAAACGAGTATTGAATTTCTTAAGTCCAGAGAAAGATGCCCTAGGTTCTGGATATAACATTATCCAGTCTAAAATTGCTATTGGCTCAGGTGGCCTATGGGGCAAAGGTCTTATCAATGGCAGTCAGAGTCAGCTAGATTTCTTGCCCGAACATCAAACTGATTTTATCTTCACCATGATGGCAGAAGAGCTCGGTTTCATCTATTGTACCGCGGTGATTATAGTTTATGGAATTATTATCATGTTTGGTATTTATACATCAGTTAATTCCAGACATCATTATGGTAGGATGGTGGCAATTGGCGTTACTTCACTATTTTTCCTACATATATTAATTAACATCGCTATGGTGATGGGAATGATGCCAGCAGTGGGAGTGCCACTGCCCTTATTATCATACGGTGGGACAATTACCATGACTAGCTTAATCGGGATCGGATTACTGATTAATTGCTACATCCATAATAATGTTTATATCGGCAGACAGGCCTCTGAGCTGTTGTAGAGATAATACAAAAATTCTTTGGGCTTAATTCTAAAACCTCAACCCCAAACCCACTGAAAATTGATGAGAATGAAGTTTTTTGAATTGGTTAAAAGAACCAGAATTTGTCTCTAATTTTGTATTATAATTTTTATCTGGTATGGGGTTTTTACCAATTTTAGAACCAATTTTTCCAAGATTTAAGTAAGAATAACCGGTTTCTAAAAAGAGCGCATCATTTACTTTGTAAGTAACGCCAGCTCCTATTTTCCAGGCAATATTTGTATTACTATTTCTATAAAAACTTTCAACTAAGTTACCATTCTCAAAAAGCTCTCCATCATCTATATTATTGATAGCAAGGCCAACCCCCCCCATAATATATGGAGTGATATTATAAAAAGAGAAGTTGTTTATGTCATAGTAGCTATCAATGGTGGCAGCAAAAGAACTAATGTAAGTTTGATGAAAATAAGTATCGTTATCTGTATCTGTTCTTTGATCGGTAACTCTCCACTTTGGCATGTAATTCATACTAAATGCCAATCTCCATTCAGGGGTAGCGTTATATCCGACAGACCCTCCAAGAATGCTCCCCTTGCTGTGATTGACCTTAATAGATTTAAAATCATCTCCCCCTTGAACCTTCTTTGCAGAACTCGTAGAAGTGCCCAACCTCATCATAACATAAGATTTTTTATCATTTGCCACAGCATAATTTGCAATAAATGCAAAGAACAAAACAAAAATTATCTTCTTCATTATTTATATCCTTTAAGTATTAGATTGTCCATTTTGTCTGCAAAGATATATAATTAAAAATTATAGTCAATATAATTTAAGCGCAATTAAGAATTTTTTAATATAAAATTATAAAAAATTATGTAAATTTGTGTGACTTTATTGTTGACAAAGATTATTTGCTAGATATAAATACAAATATTATAAATGGTTTTTTAAAAAACTATTTTAAGATAAAGATTTTATTATGGAGAATTAATGTGACTGGAGCAACGAAATTAGATCAAGCTAATACAAACAACAAGGCAACAAAAGATGCGTTAAGTAAAAGAAACACCATTAAATTAACTCACTTTAAAACAGAGACACAAAATTCTAAACAACCTTACAAAAGAACGGGACCAGAAAATAACGATACAGAACAACCAGACGCTCAGCTCAGCTCGTTTGAAGCAAAATTAGATAGCAAATACGCCACTAAGCAAGAAGTAACAAACCTAGAAACTCAACATAATGCTACGAGCACAAAGGTAGGCAACCTAGAAACTCAATATAATGCTACAAGTACAAAGTTAGACAACCTAGAAACTCAACATAATGCTACAAGCACAAAGGTAGACAACCTAGAAACTCAATATAATGCTACAATTACAAAGTTAGACAACCTAGAAACTCAACATAATGCTACAAGCACAAAGGTAGACAACCTAGAAACTCAA
>JYHA01000142.1 GCA_000970895.1 Candidatus Arcanibacter lacustris | reverse complement strand
TTTTCAAGGCAAAATAACAGATAATTCGTTAACTTTCAACAGATGCGACAGAACCGCAAATTCTATCGTTTTTGGATGGCTTAGCGATAAAATATTGACTTATAGTGGCATTTGTAATAAATATAATAATGAAGGACTTAATGAATGTTTAGCAAAAATACGATATAAAGATGCTGCGGATATGCCAAAAAAATATTTAGATACTTATTTTTCAATTTCTGATTGTCATAAAGGTGATATATTTTTAAATAAAACTATCATTCCAGGGTTGCGCATGAAAGAAGATGATGGCTTAGAGCCTTCAATAAGTTGGTGTCAATCAGCACCATTATGCACATCTGTTGATCAAATTATTTATCAATATTCTGAAAGTAAAATTATTGGTCTTGTCGCTGCATTTTCATCAGGAATATCAGCTTACTATGCTAGTAATGTACATCACAAATATATCTTAAGTGCAAGCGGTGTTGTGTTTACTATAGCTGGTATTGTTTTTGACTTTTATTTTCCTATAGATTCTCTTACTTCTAATTGTAAAAAATATACTGATTCAGAGTTAGTTGAAAGAATATATGCTCCTCAAGCTTTTGAAAGAATTTATCCTTCGGCTAAAGGTGAATGTAATAATTACTTTGAAATAGAAGCTGTGAATAATAATTGGCAATCAAAACATGGCTACAAAGCTCTAGATGATGAATCTATGAAAGATATATTTTTATCTCAAAAGTTATGTGAAGGTAAAATAAGTAATTTAATAAATAAATGCAGAAAATATTACAACGAAGAAGATCAAGGTTTTACTACAAAATATAATAAATATTTAGCACCTTTTTGTATTGATGCAAAAAATAGCTATAAGTATTTTGAGAGTCAATATTATGAAAAAACTCATGATTGGGAGTTTGAAGATTCTAAAAGCGATTATACTAAAGAAGCTATAGTTAAGTTAAGTGGTGATTTGAATCTATCAAATCACCATACTACGACTAATGATCTCTAGCTAATTTGAGTTTTAAACCCATATTTTCTCAACAAACGGTCGTTTGATGGGAATTGAAAATGACCATGAAAAACAGACCAAATCATGTGTCATTATATCGTCTCATAAATCTAAGTTTATTTTACTCGTAAATATTGTTATAAATGAGATAAAATGGAAAACTAGTTATGCAAAATAAATAAAGGGTTGAAAAATTCCTATTTTTTCTGCCAGAGTAATTTTTATCGATATTGAAGAATTTTTGTAGCTCATTTTACACAATAAAAACTGTTCAAGTTGGCAAGAATTAAGTACTTGACATAAGAAAAGATAATATTATATATTTACTTAGTGTGCAACGCTTAAGAAAAGATATTTATGAATAACCGTATTGGAAAATATTTGGTACAAAAAGTAACGGGAGAGTATTATAAGGCCTATATCCCACCGAAACTCATGCCAGAGCTAAAGATAAACTTAAATCATATTTATCCTAATTTAGAAAAAGCAACACATGTTCTTGCTCAATTAAATAGCCTCACTAAATCAGTTCCTAACCCATCTTTATTCATTTATATGTACGTTAGGAAGGAAGCTCTACTTTCCAGTCAAATTGAAGGAACTCAAAGCTCATTTTCAGATTTAATACTTTTTGAACATCAACAAAAAACTGATATTTCATTAGAGGATGTGGAAGAAGTATCTAATTACGTAAAAGCACTTAATCATGGCCTTGATAGGTTAAAAAATGGATTTCCATTGTCACTTAGATTACTTTGCGAAATACATAGTATTTTATTATCAGGTGTTAGAGGCTCCAAAAAACAACCAGGAGAATTTAGAAGATCTCAAAATTGGATAGGAGGAACCAGGCCTGGTAATGCAATATTTGTTCCTCCTCCTGTGCATGATATGATAGAATGTTTGTCCGATTTTGAAAAGTTTTTACATAATAGAAATATATCAGTCTTAATCAAAGCAGCAATATCTCATGTTCAATTTGAAACGATTCATCCATTTTTAGACGGCAATGGTAGATTAGGAAGATTGCTCATTACTCTACTATTATGCGATGGTGGAATGATTGATGAACCGATATTATATTTAAGTCTTTTTTTAAAAGAAAACAGGACTGTTTATTACCAGTTACTACAACAAGTCAGAACGGAAGGAAGTTGGGAGGTATGGTTAGAATTTTTCTTAGAAGGAATTTTTAAATCTGCAAATCAAGCAATTACAACAATTAATAGCATTAATGAATTATTTGCTGAGGATTTTAAAAAAATATCATCTCTGGGTCGTGCAAGATTTTCTTGTATTGATACTTTAGAATATTTAAAACGATTACCACAAATTTCAGTACCTATATTAAGCAAGGATTTAAATATTTCAGCTCCTACTGCTAGAGTTTCATTAAATCATCTTGTGAAATTAAAAATAATAGAAGAAGTAACTAATAAAAAAAGAGATAAAATCTATGTTTATCGTAATTACCTTAATATTTTAGAAGATGGTACCACTCCACTTATTGATTAAATAATTTTTTCTAATTAAGATTTTTATAATTCACAATATGTAAAGTCTAAAGTATTACTTTATAGTTTGTAATGTAATTTTGTTTTTAAGTCCAAATATAACATATTTTATTGTAATTAGTTGTTTTAGATATTATTACCCATTTATATAAAAGTCAATATAGCCATTTTTTAGCCCTATAATGACATCTTTTTATACCCCGGCACGATGTGCATCTGGAGTATACTCTAAAACAACTTATCTATCTTAAACAATATAGCTAATTTATAACACTACAATAATACAATTTATACTAGTTATTAATATAACTTCTATTATAGATATGGCAATTATAACTACTTTACTTATACTACTAAATATAGTACAATTACTATTATAACTTACATAATGGTAATAACATGAGTAGAATAAATATTGAAATTCCTAACGAAGATCATCAGAAATTAAAAATTCTTGCTGCTGTCTCTTCAACTTCAATTAAAGATCTAGTATTAAGCGCTATTAAAGAAAAGATTTACGTCCAACTAGATCAAAAACCAAATGAACTTACTTTAAAAGCATTTGCTGAAGTAGATAGTTGTATCGGCTTAACTACACACCAAAGTATTACTGACCTATTTGAAGACTTAGGACTGAGTAATGCTGAAAAATATTAGTTATACCTCGCAATTTAAAAAAGATCTAGAAAAGGCTAAAAAACAAAAACGTAAAATTGGTATATTACAAGAAATTATTAATCTTTTGGTCCATGAAGAAAATATACCTCAAAAATTTAGAGATCACAAATTAATAGGTAATTACAAGAATCATAGAGAATGTCATATCGAACCAGATTTCCTCTTAATTTATTCTGTTAAAGATAATACGTTATTTTTAGAGAGACTTGGATCTCATTCAGAATTGTTCAGATAGATGTTTCTGCTTCTTTGATTGAGCAATGAGTCATGATAACGAGATTGCTGGGTTTGTGAGGTGTAAAAATTATGGAATCCAAAACTTTCAAATACGATCGTTTTTGATAGTAGATCATACTCAATAAATTCATTATATTACGCTTGACGTAACTCATAATATATAATATACTTAAACAATGATCAAGAATTTTAGGTGCAAAGACACTGCTTTACTATTTGAAGATAAATACGTAGCTAGATTTAGTGAAATTTTGCATATTGCTAGAAGAAAATTAGAGATGTTGCATGCTGCTATATCTATTAATTCGCTTAGAGTACCACCTGGTAATAATCTTGAAAAACTCATAGGCAATAGAAAAGATCAATATAGTATTCGTATAAACAATAAATATCGTCTCTGCTTTAAATGGGTTGAAAATAATGCTACAGATCTTGAAATTGTTGATTATCATTAAAAAAGGAGTAATATTATGAACACATATGAATTAGATCCAATCACTCCAGGGGAAATATTATTTGAAGAATTTTTACAACCAAGTAATATTAATCAAAGCACCTTGGCAACTAAGATCGGAGTACCTGCTAATAGAATTAGCCAGATTATCCATGGTAAAAGAGAAATATCACCAGATACAGCTTTAAGACTAGGGAAATTCTTTGGTATCGAGCCTGAATTCTGGCTTAATCTTCAAATGAATTATGATTTAAAATTGACTAAGAAGCAAATATATCCACAAATTTTGGCCATTCAGGCAATGTCAAATGATTATCGTACTAATACTTAATTTTAGTACAACATTATCTGATATCTCATATTGAACTGGTTCAAGTACAATAAATACTAATAGTTTTTATATATTGTACTGATAGGCAATAAATTTGATTGGTACAACAAACCTCTAGTTTTGCTGTACTGGTAAAATATAATTTTCCCTAAAAAACTTCTTTTAATATTTAAAATTTTTTAGTACTATTGATTAACTTAAATTAACAATTGTTTATCAATAAAAATTACAAATGAATGAAAAGTCATGAAACAAAATTATTATTATATAATTTTAGTATCAATTGTTGTTATATTTTATTTTTTAGTATGGAACTATATTATGATTAATGTTGAGAATCCTGAATATACTATCATCGAATATCATGATCAAATAGAGCTTAGAGATTATGATAATTTCATCGTTGCTCAAGTTATGGTAAAAGAAAATTTTAAAACTGCTAGGAGCATTGGATTTAAATTTCTAGCACATTATATTTCTGGTGATAATATAGGGCATCTTAAAATAGCCATGACAGCACCAGTAATGCAACAAAAACAAGAAAATGCTTGGAATATAAGCTTTGTGATGCCAGGTCTCTATTCATTTGATGAACTGCCAAAACCATTTAATAATAAAATTAAGCTTCTAGAAATACCCCAGAAGATTTTCGTGGTCATTCGCTTTTCTGGCTTAACAAGCGATAGTAATATAGCAAGAAATTTGGCAAAACTAAAAGATTTTATTAGTGAGCATAATTTCAAACCGTTATCTCAGGAGATATATGCTTTTTACAACCCACCTTGGACATTACCATTTTTGAGAAGAAACGAAATTATGGTAGAGATTCAACCTCAGGTCCACGATTTTAATCAAAATATGAGTATATTAGAAGATGAATAATAAAATTGGTAGAAACGAGCTATGTTTGTGTGGCAGTAATAAAAAATATAAAAAATGTTGTATGAATAGTAATTCATCATCAGAGAGTGGAGAAATAGTGGATTTATTATGGACTAAATTACGTAAAACCGAAGGTGAAGTTATTGACAAACATTTAACACCTTATATTACAGTAAAATTACCCCAAGATATGATGCAATGTGCATGGGATGATTTTTCTCTTAATAGAATGTCCGAGCTATTAGATGAGGAATTAATATTTGATAGATTTTTCACTCCCTGGGCTTTATTTAATTGGATACCAGAAGAAGATTTTGGAGTTGATCAATTTGATTATAGCACAACTATATCACAAAATTATATTAATACATATCAAAAAAATCTCTCTAGAGAAGTAGTATCTTTTATCGAAGCTATGAACCATACTTATTATAGTTTTTATATTATACAAGAAGTTGTCTTAGAAAAATGCTTGATAGTGAAAGATATTCTCCTAGGAAGTGAACATACTATAAAAGAGAAAATGGCTACTCACAACGCTAAAAGAGGAAATATAGTTTTTGGCCGTATCTTAACGATGGATAATCAATCTATTTTTGTTGGAATGGCTCCTTACATAATACCTACTTCTTATTATAACAATATTTTTAATTTTAAAAAATGGTTGATCGAAGATAACGATAATCAACCTCTAGGTGCCAATACACTAAGAAATTATTCTCTTTATGAGTTAATTGAGTGTTTTTTTGAAGTGATAGAAGAATATCACAACCAACCTGCCCCTCAATTCAATAATACCGATGGTGATCCCATGATATTTTCAAAATCTTATTTTAAAATATCCTCATCTCCTATCGAAGTATTCAATAAACTATTACCTTTAACATTATCTGAAGATCCCGATGAATTTTTATGCGATGCAGAACTTAATTCATCGGGAGATGTAAATAAAATTGACTTTCCTTGGCTTAAAAAAGGTAATAAATTGCACAAAAGTTGGGATAATACTGTAATGGGCCATATGGTTGTAGAGGGCAATAGATTAACACTTGAAACAAACTCTGAAAACCGTACTGAAAAAGGAAAGCAATTACTGAAAAAATATCTTGGCAATGATATTGTGTTTCAGCAAACATTATTACAGACTCCAGAACAAAAACTACAATCAACTCCACAGTCTAATAATATACTTGAAGAAGAAGATGAATTAATGGAATCACCAGAAGTACAAGAACAACTAAAACAAATGGTAAGTGC
>JYHA01000141.1 GCA_000970895.1 Candidatus Arcanibacter lacustris | reverse complement strand
GTTGAATTGTATGTAAGGGGCTTTTACCATGAAATGTTTCTGTTAGAGAAAATCCCTCATCCATTAAGATCTTGATTAACCCTAGCTTTCGATCAATAGAAAATTCTCTTTCATCATTACCCTCATATTTTCCGTTTCCTAAAAATCCATCTCCACATAAATTATTACATAATATCTCCATTGGACCTACGCCATTATTAGAACCATGACTATTACTAAATTGCTTTATATCAAACTTACCACCAACGCACTTAAAACCACTTTCTTTCATCTCATATATTATCCCGCTCATTATAGCTGTAAAATCATCACATGAAATCATTCCTTTATAATCGCAAAGTGCATGAAACATAGTATAGTTAGGATCACTTTCTGCTGGATTTGAAGGATTGGTATAAGTCTTTAATAAATCTCTATAATCTATATATCCTTCATTAAGGCCTTTAATAAGAGCACTAATAGCACTATGTTCATTATCAAAAAAATTTTTTTCATCATATTCTTGAACAACTTCTCTTACAAGACCACCGCCACCCATTGCTCTATTATTAGCTTTTAATTCACCTTTTTCTATTGTCAGACTTGGTTGATTAACTTTCACTGCTTGATCTTCTGTGCTCGCAAAGAAGCCTGCTTCTCTAGCAACATCTACCATAGAAGGCTCTAAAAATTTAACTAATCTTGTTAATCCTTTGTTATTAGGATATGATGACTGATATTCTAAAAAAAGACTTTCATTAGCTGAAGCTCCATGTTTATAAAGCTTGAATAATACATCGCGAAAAACGTCTGTAGTGAAACCTTTTTCTTTAGAATCGATGTAATCCAACCTATAACACAAAGCTTGAAGAGGAGTAATGCCCCCATTAGCGTTATTAGCTAAAGATGGATTTGCTTCTAACATTTTGGTAACTTCTGTTTTAAATTTAACGTCCTCAGTCGCACTGTTTGTTAACATATACTCTACAAGAGGCGTATGTGTTATGGCATCTAAATTTTCTTGTGTAATAAATTCTTGCTGCAATAATGCTTCTTTCAGTTTGGGATTATGTTGAATTGTATGTAAGGGGCTTTTACCATGAAATGTTTCTGTTAGAGAAAATCCTTTCTGTGCTAACATGCGAATTAACTCTACCTTTTGATCAATAGAAAAATTACTTAAAGATCCACCTCCACATAAATTCTTACATAATATCTCCATTGGACCTACGCCATTACTTGAGTGGTCATTATTAATAAATTGCTTTATATCAAAAACGTCATAATTACACTTAAAACTATTTTCTTGCATAGCGCTTACTGTCTGCGTCATTATCTGTGAAAAGTGTGCATATGAAACTCTTCCTTTATAATTGCAAAGTGCATGAAGCATAGTATAATTATGATCTCTTTTTCCTTGATTTGCAGGGGGGGCATAAGTTTTCAATAAATCTGCGACTTCAATTTTTGGCTCATTTGTAATCTTTAGGACTAACTTATTAATAGCTTTATTTTCATCAACAAAAAAATTGTTTGCACTTGCTTCTTGAGTACCTTTATCAATAACCACATTTTGTGGCATTACATCGCTTGATGAACTAACTTCTTCATTGACCCGCTCTATTTGTTGTAGCTGCTGGAAAGCTTTGCTCTTGCTTAACGCTACCAAAAGCCCGTCACCATTTTTCAATATCTCTGCCTTTCTTTGTTTTTGATTGCTTTCTATCTGATCAGCAATATTCAATGATGCCTTTGTGGTATCGTTCCTCGAGGAAATCTTCTCCTGTAATTCACTCATAAGATCCTTATTATTTTCATTATTCTTTTTTGGCATGGTTACAACCCCCTCAACAGTTAATTATATTATTTTTTATATATGTAATTATAGTTTAAGTACATTAACCAAAGGTTAATGCTATTTGCCAAGCAAAGCTTCATTTGAAATATATAAAGAGTTTAATTTTAGATTAATGTCTCTTGCATTAATCTCGTCTTTTAAGGAATTTTTAGTTCTTTTAACGCTTGGAATGATAACGTTTTTTATAAAATCAGCTCCTGACAGAATGGTAGTATTTTGGCTTGTATTTTCCTTAGAATTAGGAAATTCAGAAGGAGACGGTGATTGTATAGCAGCAGAAATAGTGGTGGGAGATGGCGGAGGAGAAAAAGAA
>JYHA01000140.1 GCA_000970895.1 Candidatus Arcanibacter lacustris | reverse complement strand
TTTAAGCCTTTGATTGCTTGGTCTTATCAATTTAGATATGAGTTTAATATCGGATCAGCTAGTAAGCAAAATTGTTGGTTTTTGACTTATTTACAAAATTCTAATTTAGTATTATGTGCATTCTCTCCTATTAGAAAATTAGCCTCTGCTATTTACGATATTCGCCTTCCAAAGATTATCTCTGCACAAATTAAAATTATTGCAAGATTTGCAGAAATATTATGGTGGGCATTTGTTGTTTGGGCATTTTATAATGTAGCAAATATTATTTATGGTCTTTGCGTTAATCATTTGTCAATGAAAGATCTGATGCTTACTATCAAACTTGGCTCTTATACGGGTCTTAGGGTGATGATCTTACTACTACTTAGTTCTCTAGTTTGGGTTCCTGTTGGAATTTATATTGGTATGAGACCAAAATTAGTAAAGCATTTGCAGCCAGTCACGCAATTTTTAACTGCCATACCTGCAAATTTCTATTATCCATTATTTGTCATCGTAATTATGCATTTTAATTTAAACCCAAATATTTGGTTAAGTGCGATGATTGTCGTTGGTTCCCAGTGGTATATTTTATACAATGTAATAGGTGGTGCACAGACAATTCCTACAGAATTACTCGAAGCAGGAGCTATTTGTAAATTAAGTTATTTAAATAGAAATCTTAAAATTGTTTTGCCAGCCATTGCTCCTTTCTATGTGACTGGATTAATAACGGCCGCTGGTGGTTCTTGGAATGCAAGTATTATATCAGAAGTGATTACTTGGGGTAGTAATACATTAACTGCAGAAGGACTTGGTTCTTATATAACAATGAATACAAATGCAGGAAATAATGCACATATTGCTCTTGGTATTATGGTTATGGTAGCTTTTGTATTAGTGATAAATAATCTGGTTTGGAAGCCATTATATAATTATGTTTCCAAAAGATATCGTCTTGAATAGGAGATTTTTAGTATCATGGAAAGAAAAACTTTATTACAAGTAAAGAAAATCAGTAAAAAATATACTCAGAAAGATGTCCAAGTTACTATTCTTGATGATATTAATTTTGAGCTAAAAGAAGGCGAGATTTTAGGTGTCATTGGTAGATCAGGATCAGGAAAATCTACCATACTTAGAGTTATCTCAGGACTGATTGAACCATCTGAGGGTGAGGTTTTATATCATGAAAAACCAGTTGGAGAAGTAGAATCCAGAATGTCTATGATATTCCAAACTTTTGGACTGATACCTTGGCTTAATATTTTTGAAAATGTCACGATTGGTTTGGATAAAAAGAAGTTCACTGAAAAACAAATCAAAGAAAAAGGTGAAAAGGCAATTAATTTAGTGGGGCTTAGAGGTTACGAAGAGGCTTATCCTAAAGAATTATCAGGAGGGATGAGACAGCGTGTTGGTTTTGCAAGAGCTATGGTGGTTGATCCTGAGATTTTATTAATGGATGAGCCATTTTCTGCTCTTGATTATTTAACAGGTAATGCTCTTAAAACTGATTTGCTCGATCTATGGTATGAGCGTAATATCTTGTCAATTAAATCGATTGTAATTGTCACTCATAGTATTGAAGAGGCAGTAAAGCTTTGTGATAAGGTGATCGTTTTATCTTCTAATCCTGGTAGAATATTAGCTAATGTTGATATTAATTTAGTCCATCCTCGAGATGCATCATCGAGTCAATTTATAGAAACTGTATCTAATTTATATGCTATTATGACTAATACAAATGGTGCCCATCATAATGAAAATGCGAAGAAAAATTATCCTCAAACATCTCCTATTATTAATTTGATTCACTTTATTGAAGAATTGAGAGCTAAATTTGATAATAATAGTACTAATATTGCATCTTTGATAGATTTGTTAAAATTAGAAAATATTACCATCTTAAATTATATTGATGATTTAAGATTGCTAAGATTTATTGAAGTAGAACAAGATAATATAAGGTTGAGCTCATCTGGTAATATATTTTTAGATGCAGATAATGACTCTAGAAAAAAAATCTTTAGAGAACATGTGGTAGCAAATATTCAATTTATTGGTACTATCTATAATATGTTAAATAATAGCGCTAACCATACAATTGTTAGAGAAGATTTGATCAATATATTGATGCAAAAATTTGTAACAGAAGATTCTCAGAAAATTTTAAAAACTACTATTTCATGGTTAAGATTTGCAGAGCTTGCAACTTATGATGATGTAAAGGAAGAGTTAATTCTAGATAATTTGGTAAATTAAAATGAAATATTTCATGCGTAACTATCTGCATATATTGCTAGTATCATTAATTGTCAGTGCGGCTACTATGGTTGCCGTATATAATAAATCTAAAATTGATTATGACAAGGCGATGGAGGATTATAAAACAAACGCCAAAGATGATGCATTAAAGGTAAATCAGAAAGTTAAGTTTTTCTTAACCGATGTTATTAATTCTCTTTCCTTTGCTGCTTCTATGCCAGATGTTAGAAATATTGATAAACATGCTACCAATTTCAGTGTTCCTGCTCAAATTGCCATTAAAAGCATGTATGATCGTATGTTTAGAGATTTGTTAGTATCTGAGATTTACATTGTTCCAGCAGAGATAGAGCCAGAAAAAATAGATCCTCATACTGGCAGTCTTGGTATGCCTATTTTGATGTTTGACCAGACTTTTTCACTTTCTAACCCTTATCCCCCAGCTCCTCCATCGCCACCTGTTGTGACAGTAGATGCTGCATTAAATGTAGATCAAGTAGAGATTTATGAATATCGCCTGCTTAAAGAACATATGGAATATTATAAAGCTAATTATGCAACTAGAGGTGATAAACCTGTGATGATTTCTGGGCCTCAGGTAATTACTTGCGATAATGTAGAATTTGCTAATAGTAAAAAAGATGAGGATAGGATTGGTATAGTATTTTCAGTGCCTTTTTATGGTCCAGATGATAAATTCAAGGGAGCTGTAACTGCAGTTGTAAGAAATAATGCTATTCGTAAAGAATTCTTACCAGATG
Source organism: Candidatus Arcanibacter lacustris (assembly GCA_000970895.1). Lineage (GTDB taxonomy): Bacteria > Pseudomonadota > Alphaproteobacteria > Rickettsiales > Arcanibacteraceae > Arcanibacter > Arcanibacter lacustris. The sequence continues at coordinate 6,136 of JYHA01000140.1, read as the reverse complement.
CTAACCATGCTATTATCAATAAAGAATATAATTATATTTTAGCATCTAAAGATGATACGCAAGTCAATAAATCAATTAGTTGGGTTAGAAATTTTAAAGCTGATCCTAATTTAATTTACTCGGATGTTTTAGATTTAAATGATGATGACCCAAGAAGTAGTTATGCAGTTTGGGTTGGTATTCCTAATTCAGCTTTTTTAAATAGTACTGTAGTTAAAAAAATAGAATTAACTAGCATGATTAGTTATGGGGTAGGGATATTATTTTTTGTTGTAGGTTTCTTATTATGGGTCACGTTGATTTATAGCGATAGAAAAAGAAGAAGAGCTATCAATAAAATTGCTAATGAATTTGAAGTTACGCTTAGCAAATTAGTATCTGAAATTTCAATCTGTACTAGCATAATGGACAATGCGGTAAATGAAATTGAAAAAAAAGCTACTGATACTAAGGATAAAGCTTCACAAGTAGTTCATTCAAGTTCTGAGGCTGCTGACAAAATGAATCAAATTAATTTGTCGGTTACAGAGCTTAAAAATTCAATTGCTGAAATTGGTTCTAAGACTATTAAATCAAAAGATGTGGCTAAAATTGCTTCTGAGAAAGCAGAAAATGCCAAAGAAGTTATAGATCTATTATCTAAAAAATCTATAAAAGTTTCTCAAGTAGTTGATGTGATTAAAGTTATAGCTCAAAAGATCAATCTTTTGGCCTTAAATGCTGCTATTGAATCAGCAAGAGCAGGGGAAGCTGGTAAGGGTTTTGCAGTAGTGTCAGGAGAGGTGAGAAACTTAGCCCAAAGTGTATCGCAGGCTGTAAAAGACATCATGACGCAGATCAAAGATATGGAAGAATCTACCAGAAGGTCAGTTGAATCTGTTGTAAATATATTAGAGATTATTTATCAGGTAACAGAAAATACGGAATTCATTTCTGATGCAATCGAGGTTCAATCAATGGTGACAGCTGGTATTACCGTCAACATCTCTAATTCATCAAATATTTCTTCAAGAATTTTAAATAATGTAGTCAATGTTCAAGAGGGTGCTGTGAAAACCTCTAAAGTTATCGCTTCTGCACTTATATCAAGTAAAGCTTTGACTGAGAAATCAGATTTGCTTGCTATGAAGGTGAAAGAATTGATCAGAGATATTAGAGATTAGTGTTTTTTGGTATCCATGTTTTATAGCTTGTAGTTTGATTTAGTGGGGTAATCTTTTTTTAACTACTTGGGTATATAATATTAATATTAATATTAAGTTTCAAATTAATCTTAGCTTTACATTAACCTAAACTCCCAGAGATGTGGGCATTATAATATTTAAATTCCTTGCTAAATCTTTAACTTTTTTGTTTGGCTCTTGGACTAATATCTCGTTGTCGTAAATCTTAGCCTTCAGTCCTCGTAGTCTTATCAAGGCCTTGTCCATAGTGATACCTGGTTGTAATTTTTGTCTCATGGTAATAAACAAAATTAATGATATAAATACTAACATCAAATAGCCATTAATCGATTGTTCACTATGAACTCTGAGCGGCAATAGGTTATTATTAGATTTCGCAAATCCAAAAATCTGCTCGATAGCTTGACGGGTATAATAAGTCGGTAAAACATCTTGCCGCTCAATTTTTGACCTTGATAGTAATATCAAAAATCCGCTATATTTAATTTTCTTGTTAAGCTCGGTAAGCTGCTTTTCTGTGTGCTTAGCATCAAAACTATCCCTCAAAATAATATTCATGTCTTTTGCTTTTTTGCTAGGATCTAAAATAACATGAGCAAACATTTTTTGCCCATATATCTTCATCTCTTTACTTTTTATAAACACCACTCTATCGCCATATTTGCTAGCATTTTCATGGGACTCCTCAAGTTTTGTATCATCAATTAATTTGTAAAAAATATTATGACTTCTTGGCAATCTTGTAACAAAATCTATATTTTCTTCGCACATATAAAGAAGATTTTCTTTCGAGCAATAACCTGCGTCTAATATTGCGGAGCCTGTATTTAAGCCTAGTTGCTTGATTTCCTTAATCGTCGTTTGAAGAGTTGAGTTATCACTGATATCGCCCCCAACAGCCCTAAAATAAATCGGTAATTTTGAGTCTTTATCGACAAGCATTAGGCAAGTGACATTTTCTTTGATCCCATCTGAAGTATAACCAAAAGCATTAATTGTGCTATTGATTGCACTGGGTAAGCTTGTGCTATCTATTAAAAGTCCTGTTTTATTTGGAAAAAATTTGGCAACATAATTTCTAAAGAATTTTTGTTGTAACTCTCCTTTGCCAAGCTTTTCGATTAACCTACTGATATCTTGCGATGTAGTTTTGGCTTCGGGGAATAATTTGTTTGCTATGTTTCCCTCCACCCAATCATCGCATGTTTGCATGCTCGATCCTTCCACAATTTGATAACAAGATAAATTCATTATACTATCTGATGATTCCTCAAAGCTGTCTTTTATAACTTGATCTAGACCTATATTCTTTGCAACCTCATTTATTGCAAAACTATCACCAAAATCCAGAATGGCTTTCTCTGGTTTTAAAGCCGCTGGCCTTCTGCCAGTTTTTTTATACGCACCACCTTCTGTTTCCGCGTTGCCCAGATATTTAGTCGTTTGCCTATTCTTCTTAAGTTCCTTATCCCAATATTGGGTAACGGAATATACATAAAATTTATTGCCACGTTTTTGATATCTAATACTACTCATTTTATCCTCATAATTTTAGCCGCTATATGCAGCCCATATGGGCATTATATAACGGGCAAAAAAAATAGCAAGAAAATCTTGCTATTAGCCCGCGTTCATTAGGGTTAAATTAATTTAGTGACTTTTATGCAACAATCACCATGCCCATATCAATCGGGAGTTTAGGATTAAATTTAAGACAGGCTTCATTCTTCATAGCAATAACAATGCATTTAGAGAGTGGTCTGGCATGACATTTCTTAATAACAACCTATTATTTGTTTCAAATATAGGATATGGAATGTATACAACTCCAACATTTGATTTTCTTGGAAAAGTTGAATCATTATCTAATGCCATGATATTTCCAATCAATGTTGAGGAAGAATTAACTGATATTGAAGAGGTAACTAGTGGAGATGGAGTTAGTTGTTTTATTTCTCATGAATCAACCAAAATAGGTGGGGAAAATTATATTTCATTTTATAAAAACTGTGATTTATACCAAGGTATAGGTACATACATAAAACTTCCTGAAGAAATAAGTATGCTCCCCAAAAATCAAGGTATTGAAGCGTTAGCAATTTCTAATAATGGCAATATAGTGGCTATTGAAGAATTTGGATTAGACAAGATTTATCATCGTATGTGGATTTGGAATATTAGAAATCAAGACTACGCACTAAAAACTCTACTTTATCAAACCGACTACTATGTAGGGGTTTCTTCAGCTACATTTTTACAAGATAATTCTCTGTTGATTGTAGAAAGAAAAACTATTAATTCTTTAAATAAATTAGATAAAACTGACTATCAAATCACAGTGAATCAAATTTTATCAAGTGAGTTATATGAAAGTTCTGGTTACATTGTAACAAAACAAGAAATTATAGCTTTAAAAAATGATGGTAAGAATATAGCTAGTCTTTCAGAAAATATTGAGGCTATTACAATTAAATCTGACCTTGCAAAAGTTGATATCTTCTTATTATCAGATGATCAGTCTTTGAATAGAACTGTTTTTCTTCAATTTGAATTTACATTTGATAATTGCGGTATTAATCTCAATGGAACGAAGACTAGTATTATTCATGATGAAATTTAAGGTAGAATACGAATGAAATATTCAAATATTATTGATGAAATAGAATTAAAAAAAAATAGACTATCCGCTTCTTGTAATGATCTTGAGAAATATAATAAATTTTGTTCTGAAAATAATTTTTTAACACAGAGTAAAAGCAGTCACTACATTTATAAAAAATTAGATATTTCAACACTCAAATCATATGAATCTTATATGATTGCTATATATACAATATTGCAAAATCAATTACCTCACGCAAATCTTCATTCTATTGAAACTCAAAATATAGCTTCTAAGATAAAAACATCAGTAAATCAAGCAATAATAGGTGATGCTCTAGGGTTTTTAGTTGAAAACGAAGAAACAATTGGACAAATGAAAGAGCATTTTCCCGAGGGCGTAGTGAATGTTAGGGCAATTAGAGAAGCTCTAAAATCAAGAGTTCTTAAAACTAAATTTGGTAGGTATAATAACAACAATCTAGACAAAGAAGATAGGATTTTGTATAGCGATGATACAGAAATGTCGATGATATCTCTACAAAGTGCTTTAAAAGTTTTTGGTAATTCAAATCAAAACCCAGAATTATTTGTTCAAAATTTAGCTGAAAATATAGCTTGGCATTGGCATTATAATATGAAATCTTCAGGAAATTATGGTGAAGATGGCCTTTATTACGGAACAAGAGGATATGGTAAAAAAAGTTTACAAGCATTTTCTGATATTTATAATCATAAATTAGTAGAACAATCTAATTTAAATAATGGACCTCTAATTAGCTCATGGGTTCTTGGATTAATACCTTATGAAAATTATATGGTAGCAGCTGAAATGGCAGCTAAAAAGTCGTTTATTACTAATAAATGTCACGCTGTATCAATCTCATGCGCTGCCTTAGCATCGGCATTTTATATATCAGTTTATGATTCTCCTAAGACGAAAGTTGAAGTTGTTGACAGAATGATTGAAGTAGCTTTACTATTTGAAGAAAGATATTTGAATGAAAATCATAACATAGAGTTTCTTCCTTCATCATATCTTAAATATGCAAAGCTTGCAGCTCTTGAAGATATAAATCCCGTAATATTTTATAATTCTGCTGTAGGTTATTATGCTCATGAAACCACTGCTGCGGTTGTTTTTTGTTTTTTAAGACATAAATATTTTTTAACATCTTTGGTAGAGTCTTGTCATATTCCTGGAGACAGTGACAGCGTTGCAAACTTGGCATCAGCGTTAATGGGCGCGTATTTTGGACAAGAATTTTTTCCTCAAGATTACTTGCAATATATTGAAACTCCATTAATTACGATACATGATCAAACATTAATGATGGACTATCTTGTTACCGAGCTAATTAGCAGCAACCCACTAATTGAAGTGCAACAGATTGATACTGTAATAAAATCTGTAGACACTATTGAATATAATATCATAAAGAAAGAAATAAAAAATAATTTTCACGAGTGTCTGTATAATAAATACTTAAATATCAATTTTGCAGCCTCCATTGCAACAGAAACATTAGAGTTAGTACCATATTTTAGATTAATAACGAACGAACTTAAATTTAATAGCAGTATGCCACATATTTTAGATAATGATTATCTATTAACAACCCTTCATTTTACGTCAACTATGATAGCTTATTCAAGTAACCCTCTCATAGCTATTAAAATTTCGGGACTATATGCTAGTAATTTATTTTTGAATAGGAATTTAGAAAATAATATCGATCAAAATTGTCTTACGCTCGTTGCAAGTAAATCTTTTTATGCTGGAATAGCCTTTTATGCTAAATCAATTTTAAATCCTGCTATCTCACCCTCGTTAATTGCTCTTGGCGAGATCAACGATCCTTTAATATCTGGGCTACGTTGTTTAGAAAAACAAAGCTATTATTACAACAACTGGGTCAAAAATACTATACCACCCATACTTTGGATTGCAAATCTAGGTATGAACGCTATGATGCTGTATCAAACCAGTAATTATATTAGTAAAGAAAATCTTATCTATTCTGACATTAGTATAATAAAGCTATTTAGTTATTCTATCAAAAGTGCTGTGGGAATTTATTTTACTACAAAATCTGCTCTAATAGCGGCGGAAGAAATAAAAGAACAATTTAATTTTATAGAGGATTGTTTGCAAAATCATGATTTAATAACATGCATAATTGGCGACAACCCCACTACCGACCATGTATGATAAAATATTTTGAGATACTCTGTGTTATATACACTAGATATGGCTTCCATCTTTACTTTATATGATGCCTGACCTATTTAGGGTGGCTTTGTTCGGTAGGGGGGTTGAATTTTATTTAAAAATAATATAGATTTAACGA
>JYHA01000139.1 GCA_000970895.1 Candidatus Arcanibacter lacustris | reverse complement strand
ACTAACATGTGGTAATAAATAATTATGACTAATCCAAAACATGTAGCGATAATCTTAGATGGCAATGGAAGATGGGCCGAGTCTAGAGGGTTGCCTAGAATAATGGGTCATAAGAAAGGGGCTGAGAGAATTAGAGAAATTCTAAAAGCCTGTATAAAGTTAGATATTCCATATCTCACCTTATATGTTTTTTCTATTGAAAATTGGGATAGACCAACAGGAGAAGTAAAATATCTGATGGATCTACTAAGCTATTATTTAAAAGAAGAAATAGCCAATATTCATAAAAATAATGTTAAATTGAAAGTGATAGGAAATACAACTCTATTACATGAAGATATTCAAAAAGATATAGAATATGGCACCAACTTAACCAAAGACAATCAAAAACTTACCCTAAATATAGCCCTAAGCTATAGCGGTAGAGAAGAAATTTTAATGGCAACTAAAAAAATCGCTCAAAATATTTTAGATCAAAAAATATCTATCGATGAAATTAATGAAGCTTTTTTTGCCAAACAACTATATACTGATCAAATACCAGATCCTGATTTGCTGATTAGAACTAGTGGCGAGCAACGTTTGAGTAATTTTTTATTATGGCAATTAGCTTATACTGAATTATTCTTTACCAATACTCTATGGCCAGATTTCAGCATTGATGATTTTTTACAAGCAATTAATAATTTTAAATCCAGAGAGCGTCGTTATGGCAAAACAAAATAACCAATCAAGCATTTTCAATAAAAACTTCATGGTAAGAAGCTTAACTGCGCTGATCGCTGCTCCTATTGTAATTTATGATGTTTATTTGGGAAGTTTTTTCTTCAAGGGGATGATTTTGGTAATGGCTGTATTAATGGCTTTTGAATGGAGTGAAGTAACTAAAAATAAAGACGCTACAGATAAGCAAAATATGATGTGGAAAATCATTGGTTTATTTTATATCTTACTACCTTGCTTGTCTTTAATCTGGATTAGAGAACAACATAAAGGTATGAGTATAATATTTTGGTTGTTAGCCAATGTCTGGGCTACTGATATTGCAGCCTATCTAGTAGGAAGCACTGTTGGTGGTTGGAAAATATGGCCAAGTATAAGCCCTAACAAAACTTGGTCTGGCTTTGTAGCTGGTGTTTTAGCATCAACAGGAGTTGGTTATGCAACGGCGAAACTTACTGGTTCACAAAGACCTGATATTTTAATTTTAATGAGTATCGTATTATCTATCTATGGACAAATTGGCGATATGGTTGAATCATGGATCAAGCGTCATTTCAATGTTAAAGATAGTGGAAAAATGGTACCAGGTCATGGTGGCATATTAGATAGGGTAGATAGTTTAGTACCAGTTGCTCCAAAAGTAGTTGCGGTATTATTATTTGATAAATGGGGTATTTTTTAAGTGATAAAAACCTTATCGATTCTTGGATCGACCGGCACTATCGGTAGAAATACATTGGACATTATCGCCCAAGAAAAAGATAGATTTAAAATAATTGCTCTTACTGCAAATAATAATATCGAACTTTTATGTAGCCAAGCTTTAGAATTTGATGCAAAAATCATAGCATTTGAAGATGAATCATTATACCCTAGGGCCCAGGAGCTACTATCAGGCAGTAAAATAAAAATCTTCACTGGTAAAAATTCCCTTGTAGATGCAGCTGGAGAAAAAACCGATATAACAATGTCAGCAATAGTGGGTATGGCAGGATTAAAGCCAACCATGGGAGCTATTAATGCTGGTTGTAATATAGCTTTGGCCAATAAAGAAAGCTTAGTCTGCGCAGGTGATTTGATGTTAGATGCAGCGAGCAAAAATAATGTTAAAATTATTCCTGTTGATTCAGAACATAATGCTATTTTCCAAATTTTTGACTTTGACAACCCTCATTATGTAGATAAAATAATATTAACAGCATCTGGCGGACCATTTTTAGACTTACCCCTAGATCAGCTATCATCAGTTACTATCTCACAAGCATTAAATCACCCGAGATGGAAAATGGGCTCTAAAATTTCTATTGATTCAGCCACTATGATGAATAAAGTATTAGAAATTATTGAAGCTTACTATCTATTTAAAATTGATATTGAAAAAATTACGCCCATCATTCACCCAGAATCAATTGTCCATAGTATGGTTTCTTATATTGATGGATCAACTTTGGCTCAAATGGGCATTGCGGATATGAGAATTCCTATTGATTTTGCCCTTAATTATCCGGTAAGAAAAAGTAATAATTTAGCTAAGTTAAATTTAAGCCAAATAGCGAAATTGACATTTTTAGAGCCAGATTTAGCAAAATTCCCAAGCCTAAAATTAGTAACTAATGTTGTAAAATTAGGACTTGGCGCACAAATTATTATGAACGGGGCAAATGAAGTGGCAGTAGATAGATTCCTAAAGGGAAAAATTAAATTTACTGATATTGTGGATATTGTCGCACGTACTCTAGATAAATTCTCTACAGAAAACCCTAAAAATATCGAACAAATTTTAGAAATAGATGAAAAAGCAAGAGTTTTTGCTACGCACATTACAAAAACTTAATTTAAGTTCCTCCCTTCACTTATAGTGTTTTCAGTTATTGTTTACAGTAGGAGAGCGAGTGGTCGAGGAGCGGAATGTACATCTTAGTACATGAGCACCGAAGAACCCGAGTACATCGACGACCTGTAAACATTAAATGAAAACACTATATCACAAATTCATTGAGCTAGATCCATAACTTAAATTCGAAAAAATGCTCTTTTCTTTGCATCGGATCTATACAAAGCTTGCTTTACCAAATAAAGTATCTTACAAAGACAGGCTCTTTCGTGTAAATAATTAAAATATCTATTTTAATTAAGATGAATTTATTTAAATTAAATTAACAAAAAACAAAGGAAATAAGCTTGAAAAACACAACTAACTCAAATCCCTATACTGAAGATGAAGAACAATATTTTCGTGATTTAATGAATTCAGTAGATGACTCAATCAGACCATCAAATCCTTGGGACCTTGATGAATTTCGTGGCACTTTTATACAAATGGATCAACTATTACCAAATAGCCCTTTAGATCCAAACTTACGCCAACAAGTTGCAGAAATTATCAGACTAAGTCAAGCAATAGAACATCTAGAAAGAATAAACCCTGATTTTCTTGGGTTATATACTACAAACCTTATGAGAATGTTAGATCCAAATGATAGAACAGATAATGGTACTGTAGAAGAAGTAATAGAATTTATTGCAACAACATTTGAAAACATAATCGCAACAGAGAATTCAGGTGGAAGTTATTATCCTGTTGCTCATGCAGAAGCACCAGTTGCCACTTTTTATGGCCTTGATGTAAGCTCACCTTACTTAAATGGATAATTAGGTGATTATCTAACTTTTTCTAAAACTAAAATTTGTGGTATTGAGATATCAATTCACGCCTTATATCATTGATCAAATAATATTATTTCTTCATTTGATCAATGATATCCTCAATAGTATTTACATGGTGATATTCTTTTTTAGCAATCACTGGAGCTTTCATATTTCCTGTATGAAAGGTGGCCTGAACAGCTTCCTCTTCTTGTACTAGTTTATTTAATACTAATATCTCATTTTCTATATGGTGATCACCTAGTAGATTTTTTATTTTATTTATTATCGACATCTAAAAACACAACATTAAATTATTTATGGCATTTGGTATTACGTCAATTAGGGATAATATTCCCTAATTGACGGTAAAACACTACATAAAACAAACTAACTAGAACGCAAATTGCGCACCAAACAAGTAAGCATTATATTTATTATTTGGTACTACAGCATGTTTATCTGCTTTAATCTTCGAATATTGTGCAGATAATTTAACATAATTATTAGCATACCAATTAAGAGCTGTATCATATTCTTTGAGAGAGCCACCTAGAATATTATTTTTTCTATCATTTAGGTCTAGATAATTATATCTTGCGACTAACTCAACAGCTCCCCAATGACCAGCTTTTAAGTCGAAGCTATTAGCAGGAGTAACGCCTGTTAAAGCACCAGACTTAGCATCGTAACCAACTTTTTCACCAGTTAACACCCAGCCAGCTTGAATATAGTGACCTTTGAATTTAACTGCCTTATTACCAGTACGACTAACTGTAGTTTGTAGATACTCACCTATCAAAGAAAAATTCTTATACATCAAGGCAGTTTCATAACCTAGTAATTTTGTATTAGTAACATTAGCAATAGAAGCTGTTACCAATTTACTTGCTATTTGCGTTGCAGGATATGAACTATAGCTCACAGATCTACCAGTTGAAGTAGAAGTTTTTTCAGGTCTTGCTACATTTCCTGATACAGCAAAATGCACCAAGCTATTTTCATCATGAATCGGTAACAAAGTTGCACGTGCTGCAAAAGAACTATGTTGATTCATCTGATTTCCTGATGCCGCATTATTGCCATAAAATCCAGCTGTTAATGTACCATATTTATGATAAGCATTTAAAGCAAAGCCTAATTCTTTTCCAGGAGCAAGATTAGATATTAGAGCATTCTCAAAAAAAGCTAGATTTGTAGGTTTTCTTAACCAATCTAAACTAATTGGCTCAAGCATTTGACCAACTTTAATATTAAGATGATCGATACCTGAATATGCTATATAAGCATCACCAATCTTATTATAACTTGCAGAACCAGCAGTACCAGCAGCTGCACCAACAGTATTATTAGATCCTACAAAATTATTTTCTAATTTATAAGACCAATCTGGTCCGAAATTACCACTTATGCTAATTCTAGCATTTTTCATGGTTGAACCCGATCTATGTTTTGTCGTAGCTTTATCTCCACTAAAGAAACCCCAGTGATTCATTACATAACCACCAATCATTAGGCTATATTTACCATCTTCTGATTCAAATTTAGGACCAGGTACTAGAGAAAATTTAACTCCATTAGTCTTTTTATGTTCTTGAGCTTGATTTTTTTCTACATCATGTTCTAATTTAGCTATTTTTTCTTCTAGCATTTTTAGCTTATGATCTAGTTTATGGTGATGTTTATGCTTATGATCGTCAGCAAATGCTGTGCTCACAAGCAAACTCGAAATAAGAGCAGTACCAATAATAGCCTTTTTATAGTATTTATTCATATAAAATCCTCACTTGGTTAATTTAGGTTGAGCATGAAATATATATTGCCTTTGCTAACATTGTATTAACAAATTTGGATTGTTGAGATTTTTATCTTGAGTTATATCAAATACCATAAATAATTATACATATCGCTTTTTATTTTAATGGAATACGAAAATAAAAAAATCTTCTAATATCAAGATATTTAAAGATTTTTTTATTGAGTAGGCCAAAAAATAAAA
>JYHA01000138.1 GCA_000970895.1 Candidatus Arcanibacter lacustris | reverse complement strand
AAAAACATGTGGTAATAAATAATTATGACTAATCCAAAACATGTAGCGATAATCTTAGATGGCAATGGAAGATGGGCCGAGTCTAGAGGGTTGCCTAGAATAATGGGTCATAAGAAAGGGGCTGAGAGAATTAGAGAAATTCTAAAAGCCTGTATAAAGTTAGATATTCCATATCTCACCTTATATGTTTTTTCTATTGAAAATTGGGATAGACCAACAGGAGAAGTAAAATATCTGATGGATCTACTAAGCTATTATTTAAAAGAAGAAATAGCCAATATTCATAAAAATAATGTTAAATTGAAAGTGATAGGAAATACAACTCTATTACATGAAGATATTCAAAAAGATATAGAATATGGCACCAACTTAACCAAAGACAATCAAAAACTTACCCTAAATATAGCCCTAAGCTATAGCGGTAGAGAAGAAATTTTAATGGCAACTAAAAAAATCGCTCAAAATATTTTAGATCAAAAAATATCTATCGATGAAATTAATGAAGCTTTTTTTGCCAAACAACTATATACTGATCAAATACCAGATCCTGATTTGCTGATTAGAACTAGTGGCGAGCAACGTTTGAGTAATTTTTTATTATGGCAATTAGCTTATACTGAATTATTCTTTACCAATACTCTATGGCCAGATTTCAGCATTGATGATTTTTTACAAGCAATTAATAATTTTAAATCCAGAGAGCGTCGTTATGGCAAAACAAAATAACCAATCAAGCATTTTCAATAAAAACTTCATGGTAAGAAGCTTAACTGCGCTGATCGCTGCTCCTATTGTAATTTATGATGTTTATTTGGGAAGTTTTTTCTTCAAGGGGATGATTTTGGTAATGGCTGTATTAATGGCTTTTGAATGGAGTGAAGTAACTAAAAATAAAGACGCTACAGATAAGCAAAATATGATGTGGAAAATCATTGGTTTATTTTATATCTTACTACCTTGCTTGTCTTTAATCTGGATTAGAGAACAACATAAAGGTATGAGTATAATATTTTGGTTGTTAGCCAATGTCTGGGCTACTGATATTGCAGCCTATCTAGTAGGAAGCACTGTTGGTGGTTGGAAAATATGGCCAAGTATAAGCCCTAACAAAACTTGGTCTGGCTTTGTAGCTGGTGTTTTAGCATCAACAGGAGTTGGTTATGCAACGGCGAAACTTACTGGTTCACAAAGACCTGATATTTTAATTTTAATGAGTATCGTATTATCTATCTATGGACAAATTGGCGATATGGTTGAATCATGGATCAAGCGTCATTTCAATGTTAAAGATAGTGGAAAAATGGTACCAGGTCATGGTGGCATATTAGATAGGGTAGATAGTTTAGTACCAGTTGCTCCAAAAGTAGTTGCGGTATTATTATTTGATAAATGGGGTATTTTTTAAGTGATAAAAACCTTATCGATTCTTGGATCGACCGGCACTATCGGTAGAAATACATTGGACATTATCGCCCAAGAAAAAGATAGATTTAAAATAATTGCTCTTACTGCAAATAATAATATCGAACTTTTATGTAGCCAAGCTTTAGAATTTGATGCAAAAATCATAGCATTTGAAGATGAATCATTATACCCTAGGGCCCAGGAGCTACTATCAGGCAGTAAAATAAAAATCTTCACTGGTAAAAATTCCCTTGTAGATGCAGCTGGAGAAAAAACCGATATAACAATGTCAGCAATAGTGGGTATGGCAGGATTAAAGCCAACCATGGGAGCTATTAATGCTGGTTGTAATATAGCTTTGGCCAATAAAGAAAGCTTAGTCTGCGCAGGTGATTTGATGTTAGATGCAGCGAGCAAAAATAATGTTAAAATTATTCCTGTTGATTCAGAACATAATGCTATTTTCCAAATTTTTGACTTTGACAACCCTCATTATGTAGATAAAATAATATTAACAGCATCTGGCGGACCATTTTTAGACTTACCCCTAGATCAGCTATCATCAGTTACTATCTCACAAGCATTAAATCACCCGAGATGGAAAATGGGCTCTAAAATTTCTATTGATTCAGCCACTATGATGAATAAAGTATTAGAAATTATTGAAGCTTACTATCTATTTAAAATTGATATTGAAAAAATTACGCCCATCATTCACCCAGAATCAATTGTCCATAGTATGGTTTCTTATATTGATGGATCAACTTTGGCTCAAATGGGCATTGCGGATATGAGAATTCCTATTGATTTTGCCCTTAATTATCCGGTAAGAAAAAGTAATAATTTAGCTAAGTTAAATTTAAGCCAAATAGCGAAATTGACATTTTTAGAGCCAGATTTAGCAAAATTCCCAAGCCTAAAATTAGTAACTAATGTTGTAAAATTAGGACTTGGCGCACAAATTATTATGAACGGGGCAAATGAAGTGGCAGTAGATAGATTCCTAAAGGGAAAAATTAAATTTACTGATATTGTGGATATTGTCGCACGTACTCTAGATAAATTCTCTACAGAAAACCCTAAAAATATCGAACAAATTTTAGAAATAGATGAAAAAGCAAGAGTTTTTGCTACGCACATTACAAAAACTTAATTTAAGTTCCTCCCTTCACTTATAGTGTTTTCAGTTATTGTTTACAGTAGGAGAGCGAGTGGTCGAGGAGCGGAATGTACATCTTAGTACATGAGCACCGAAGAACCCGAGTACATCGACGACCTGTAAACATTAAATGAAAACACTATATCACAAATTCATTGAGCTAGATCCATAACTTAAATTCGAAAAAATGCTCTTTTCTTTGCATCGGATCTATACAAAGCTTGCTTTACCAAATAAAGTATCTTACAAAGACAGGCTCTTTCGTGTAAATAATTAAAATATCTATTTTAATTAAGATGAATTTATTTAAATTAAATTAACAAAAAACAAAGGAAATAAGCTTGAAAAACACAACTAACTCAAATCCCTATACTGAAGATGAAGAACAATATTTTCGTGATTTAATGAATTCAGTAGATGACTCAATCAGACCATCAAATCCTTGGGACCTTGATGAATTTCGTGGCACTTTTATACAAATGGATCAACTATTACCAAATAGCCCTTTAGATCCAAACTTACGCCAACAAGTTGCAGAAATTATCAGACTAAGTCAAGCAATAGAACATCTAGAAAGAATAAACCCTGATTTTCTTGGGTTATATACTACAAACCTTATGAGAATGTTAGATCCAAATGATAGAACAGATAATGGTACTGTAGAAGAAGTAATAGAATTTATTGCAACAACATTTGAAAACATAATCGCAACAGAGAATTCAGGTGGAAGTTATTATCCTGTTGCTCATGCAGAAGCACCAGTTGCCACTTTTTATGGCCTTGATGTAAGCTCACCTTACTTAAATGGATAATTAGGTGATTATCTAACTTTTTCTAAAACTAAAATTTGTGGTATTGAGATATCAATTCACGCCTTATATCATTGATCAAATAATATTATTTCTTCATTTGATCAATGATATCCTCAATAGTATTTACATGGTGATATTCTTTTTTAGCAATCACTGGAGCTTTCATATTTCCTGTATGAAAGGTGGCCTGAACAGCTTCCTCTTCTTGTACTAGTTTATTTAATACTAATATCTCATTTTCTATATGGTGATCACCTAGTAGATTTTTTATTTTATTTATTATCGACATCTAAAAACACAACATTAAATTATTTATGGCATTTGGTATTACGTCAATTAGGGATAATATTCCCTAATTGACGGTAAAACACTACATAAAACAAACTAACTAGAACGCAAATTGCGCACCAAACAAGTAAGCATTATATTTATTATTTGGTACTACAGCATGTTTATCTGCTTTAATCTTCGAATATTGTGCAGATAATTTAACATAATTATTAGCATACCAATTAAGAGCTGTATCATATTCTTTGAGAGAGCCACCTAGAATATTATTTTTTCTATCATTTAGGTCTAGATAATTATATCTTGCGACTAACTCAACAGCTCCCCAATGACCAGCTTTTAAGTCGAAGCTATTAGCAGGAGTAACGCCTGTTAAAGCACCAGACTTAGCATCGTAACCAACTTTTTCACCAGTTAACACCCAGCCAGCTTGAATATAGTGACCTTTGAATTTAACTGCCTTATTACCAGTACGACTAACTGTAGTTTGTAGATACTCACCTATCAAAGAAAAATTCTTATACATCAAGGCAGTTTCATAACCTAGTAATTTTGTATTAGTAACATTAGCAATAGAAGCTGTTACCAATTTACTTGCTATTTGCGTTGCAGGATATGAACTATAGCTCACAGATCTACCAGTTGAAGTAGAAGTTTTTTCAGGTCTTGCTACATTTCCTGATACAGCAAAATGCACCAAGCTATTTTCATCATGAATCGGTAACAAAGTTGCACGTGCTGCAAAAGAACTATGTTGATTCATCTGATTTCCTGATGCCGCATTATTGCCATAAAATCCAGCTGTTAATGTACCATATTTATGATAAGCATTTAAAGCAAAGCCTAATTCTTTTCCAGGAGCAAGATTAGATATTAGAGCATTCTCAAAAAAAGCTAGATTTGTAGGTTTTCTTAACCAATCTAAACTAATTGGCTCAAGCATTTGACCAACTTTAATATTAAGATGATCGATACCTGAATATGCTATATAAGCATCACCAATCTTATTATAACTTGCAGAACCAGCAGTACCAGCAGCTGCACCAACAGTATTATTAGATCCTACAAAATTATTTTCTAATTTATAAGACCAATCTGGTCCGAAATTACCACTTATGCTAATTCTAGCATTTTTCATGGTTGAACCCGATCTATGTTTTGTCGTAGCTTTATCTCCACTAAAGAAACCCCAGTGATTCATTACATAACCACCAATCATTAGGCTATATTTACCATCTTCTGATTCAAATTTAGGACCAGGTACTAGAGAAAATTTAACTCCATTAGTCTTTTTATGTTCTTGAGCTTGATTTTTTTCTACATCATGTTCTAATTTAGCTATTTTTTCTTCTAGCATTTTTAGCTTATGATCTAGTTTATGGTGATGTTTATGCTTATGATCGTCAGCAAATGCTGTGCTCACAAGCAAACTCGAAATAAGAGCAGTACCAATAATAGCCTTTTTATAGTATTTATTCATATAAAATCCTCACTTGGTTAATTTAGGTTGAGCATGAAATATATATTGCCTTTGCTAACATTGTATTAACAAATTTGGATTGTTGAGATTTTTATCTTGAGTTATATCAAATACCATAAATAATTATACATATCGCTTTTTATTTTAATGGAATACGAAAATAAAAAAATCTTCTAATATCAAGATATTTAAAGATTTTTTTATTGAGTAGGCCAAAAAATAAAA
>JYHA01000137.1 GCA_000970895.1 Candidatus Arcanibacter lacustris | reverse complement strand
ACCCTCTAGACTCGGCCCATCTTCCATTGCCATCTAAGATTATCGCTACATGTTTCATCGATACTTGGTTCAATTAATTTGATTGTAACTATATTTAATATGCGTGCACCCGGTATGAGTTTTCATAGAATGCCATTATTTGTCTGGGCTGTCCTAATTACAGCCTTTATGATTATAGTTGCTCTACCTGTGCTTGGTGGATGTTTGACGATGTTACTTACTGACCGTAATTTTGGTACGCATTTCTTTGATCCAGCAGGTGGAGGTGATCCAGTATTATATCAACATTTATTCTGGTTCTTTGGGCATCCTGAAGTATATATTATTATTTTGCCAGGATTCGGTGTGATAAGTCAAATTGTTTCCACATTTTCTAGAAAACCGGTGTTTGGTTATTTAGGTATGGCATATGCGATGGTTGGTATTGGTGTGGTAGGATTTGCTATTTGGGCTCACCATATGTTTACTGTTGGTATGAGCGTTAATATTTTGGCTTATTTCACTATTGCTACTATGACCGTTGGTATTCCAACTGGTATCAAGGTGTTTAGTTGGATGGCAACAATGTGGGGCGGATCTATAGAATTCAAAACCCCAATGTTATATGCGATTGGCTTTATTTTCTTATTCGTAGTAGGCGGAGTTACTGGCGTTGTGCTTGCTAATTCTGCTATTGATCGCGTATATCATGATACTTATTATGTAGTGGCGCATTTCCATTATGTGATGTCTATTGGGGCTTTATTTGCGGCTTTTGCTGCATTTTATTACTGGTTTGGTAAAATATCAGGTCGTCAATATCCGGAGATTTTAGGTAAAATCCATTTTATTATTACATTTATTGGGGTGAATTTAACATTCTTTCCGCAGCATTTCTTAGGAATGGCTGGAATGCCTCGTCGTATTCCTGATTATCCTGATGCTTTTTCTGGTTGGAATCACATTTCTTCCATTGGTTCTTATATTTCAATGGCTGGTGCATTGTTCTTTGTTTTTGTAGTATTTTATACTTTGAAAAAAGGTGAGAAATGTCCAGATAATCCATGGGGAGAAGGTGCTAATACTCTTGAATGGACGCTTAGTTCGCCTCCACCATTCCATACTTTTGAAAAACCACCTGTAATTGAAGATTCATGTCACTAGTAGGTACTGAGTCTTATAGTTCTGAGGAATCAAATGTTTGGGATTATCTCGCTCTACTAAAACCAAGAGTGATGTGACTGGTTGTCTTTAGTGGTGTTTCGGGTATTATTCTTGCTCCTGGTTCGATTCATATATTAATGGCTATTATTGCTACTTTTTGTATCGCACTTGGTGCTGGTGCTTCTGGTGCAATTAACATGTGGTATGAGACTGATATTGATGGATTAATGACTCGTACTAAAAATAGACCAACTGTGAGTGGTGCTATTGAGCCTCATAATGCTTTAGAATTTGGCGTTATACTTGCAGGGTTATCGGTATTTATTATGGCTTTTGCAGTTAATTACTTAGCTGCATTTCTATTGTTTCTTGCTATTATCATTTATGTTTTTGTCTATACTATTTGGCTAAAAAGAATAAGCCCACAAAATATAGTAATTGGTGGCGCGTCCGGTGCTCTTCCTCCGATGATTGGCTGGGCAAGCGTTACTGGAGATGTGAGTTTTGAATCTTTGCTCTTATTTTTGCTAATATTTTTCTGGACACCAGCTCATTTTTGGGCTCTTGCTCTTTATAAATCAGATGATTATAAGAAGGCAAATATTCCGATGATGCCTTTGGTAAAAGGTATTAAGCATACTAAATTAGAAATTTTAATTTACTGTGCAATTACTTGTATCCTTAGCATGATTCCTTATTTTACCAAAATGTCTGGATTATTTTATGGCGTTCTTGCTTTTGTAGCTAATGGAATTTTCATATATTTATCAGTTAGATTATATAAAGAAGATGGTTATAAAATTGCTCCCAAGTTATTCGGTTACTCAATATTATATTTATTTATGATATTTCTCCTGCTGATTATCGATAAATTATATTTTTAGCTACCATGAAAAAACAGGGATTTTCATTATTAGAAATTTCAGTAGTATTATCAATTATAGCTCTATTAGTTTCAGCTATAGCGGTAAGTAAGAATATGCTAGCAAATGCCAGAGCAAGAACAGTAGTTAGCGAAATTGGATCTTTTAATACTGCTATTATTGCTTTTCAAAATATTTATAATTATTTGCCAGGTGATTTCCCAGGAGCTTATGTTGTATGGGGTAGTTCTTGTAATGCCACTGCTGCTAATTGCAATGGTAATGGTGACGGTATTATTACGCAAACAGATGGTACAGTAGCCACCACTAATGAAGGAGTGAAATTCTGGCAACATCTATATCTTGCAGGCTTACTTGTTGGTTATAATAGTGGTTATGGGTCTGGCTATATGGCAATCGGAACTAATATTCCGGCTTCAAATTACAATAATATAATGGGTTATTTTGCTCAAACAAATTATTTATTACTTGCAGCTTTGGGAGGTAGTGGTAATACTACAAGCCCTTACCAATATTACGATTATGGGGTGGTAAATAACATGGATCTATTTAATATAGATAGTAAAATCGATGATGGGATAGCATCAACAGGTATATTTCAAACTAATGCAGCGATCAATCCCTTGAATAATACTATTACCAGTGGAAAATGCCCTTATGGCGCTACAAATGGCTATGACCTTGCCAATGCTAATCAAAGATATTGTCGTGGTATTTATTACTGGTAAGAATTAATACCAAATACCGTAAATAATTACGCATATCATCATTTTATTTTTTGGCCTAGTCAATAAAAAATCTTTAAATATCTTGATATTAGAAGCTTTTTTATTTTCGTATTCCATTAAAATAAAAAGCGATATGTATTTTGGAGAAAGTAAGAGGTCGTCATCCTGGAGTGAGATTTGTCCTTGGGCAAATCGAGCGATAGGATCCACAAAATTACTAGTATAATCAATGTATTAAAAGATTAAAGATGGATCCTATCGTTCATTTTGTCTTAAAAAGACAAAATATCTCTCCAGGATGACGACCTCTTTTTTATCCTGAATTGGCTTGAGTTATTTTACTATAGTTGCAAAATAACAGCCAGCAGTATTTGAGTTTATATAAGCACCCGATACAACGCAGCCATTTGTAACATCTACTCCGCTTGCAGCGATTACATTCCCTGTAGTAGGTTTCCCATCATCATATTTATTATCTATATTATACATCTCAAGTGGCGTGAGAACAGAATAGGTAGTATTAGTGAGCCATGTATATGATCCGGTTGTTTTATATAGTTTGGCATAAACAATAATATTTTGATAAGAGCTATTGGTGTTGTTATCAAATACGCTGAAAGTTCCCCCAGCAGTGCTTGAAGTACTCGCAAAATAATAACCATCCCCACCTTTTAATGCTCTAGATTGCATATAAGTTAGACAGGTTGTAGAGCTAGTCCAGCTGCCACAAAAGCTTCCTTGAATATATCCAGCAAGCGATAGATGTTGTAGTGCTAGTGAATTTTCAGCAGAGTTATTATCTATGTAGCCATTATTATTGCCATTAGCTACAGTTACCACAGATGAGGTAAATTGATTGGTGGCATTGTCAAAATCACCTGGTGCTTCTAGATACATTGACTTAAATCCGCTATAGGCAAAGCTAAGTTTGTTCATATCATCCATGATGCTATGTAGTATGGTATTATCCCTTATTCTTTTGCCAACTAAAACTGAGCCAATTAATAGTGAAATAATGGTTAGGGAAATAGATAATTCTATTAGGGAGAAAGCCTTGTTATTAAGTTTCATTTCCCTTCTTTCGTCATCCTGGAGCGAGATTTGTCTTAAAAAGACAAATATAAACGATAGGATCCGCAAAAATATTTCAACAAACTGGTGATTTAAGGATTTTAAGATGGATCCTATCGGTCGCTTCAAGTAAGCTCCCTCCAGGATGACGAAGCTGAGTGCATGAGGTTTTTTATTCTCATCTCCAGATGGGGCATCGTTATTTTTACTTGGTAATATGGTCATAATATTATATATATTAGAGGTTAAGTTGACTATGGTAACAGAAAATTATTAATGATGAGTTTAAAATGTTTGAAAGTTTAAGTGCTAATCTTGGAAAGATTTTTGATAAATTAACCAGAAAAGGTTTTTTATCAGAAGATGATTGTAATCTTGCATTGCGTGAGGTGAGGATTGCCTTGCTTGAAGCTGACGTATCTTTATCAGTGGTTAAAGATTTTATTGAAAAAGTTAAAGTGGATCTGATTGGCAAAGAGATTATTAAAAAAGTATCGCCAGGTCAGATGGTGATCAAGTTAGTACAGGATCACCTAACAGAATTACTTGGATCAGAACAATCAGAGCTTAATTTAAGCATCACCCCTCCTGCTGTCATTATGATGGTGGGGTTACAAGGTTCTGGTAAAACTACTTCCAGCGCTAAACTTGCTCTTCGCATAAAACAAAAACAACATAAGAAGGTTTTGCTCGCAGCACTAGATGTTGCTCGTCCTGCAGCATTAGAACAGTTAGAAGTGCTAGCCCGTCAAGCAGAGATTACATCGCTTCCTATCATAAAGGGTGATAGCCCTCTTGAGATTACCAAAAGAGCATTGGCTTTAGCAAGGCTTGAAAGCTATGATGTGCTAATTTTAGATACAGCTGGTAGGCTTCATATAGATGAATTACTGATGGATGAATTAGTCCAGGTTAAGTCATTAGCCAATCCTATTGAGACATTATTTGTAGCAGATAGTATGACTGGTCAAGATTCCGTCAATATCGCTAGTATCTTCCATCAGAAAGTAGGAATTACGGGGGCTATTTTAACCAGAATTGACGGAGATGCAAGAGGTGGTGCTGCTCTAAGTATTAGAGGAGTTACGGGCTGTCCTATTAAATTTCTCGGTGTTGGAGAAAAGCTATCAGAATTTGAAGAATTCCATCCTGAGAGAATCTCTTCAAGAATCCTAGATATGGGTGATATAGTATCTTTAGTTGAAAAGGCTGCAGAATCTATTGATATGGAAGAAGCAGAAGCCATGGCCAAGAAAATTCAAAAAGGTTCTTTTGATTTAAATGATATGGCATCTCAAATTAAAACTATCCGTAAGATGGGTGGACTTGGTGGTATGATGGCGATGATACCTGGTGTTAAAAAATTACAAAGCCAATTACCAGGTGGTGCTATTGATGAAAAAATGATAGGAAGACAAGAAGCTATTATCTCATCTATGACAAAACAAGAAAGACGCTTTCCAAAATTATTAAACGCCTCAAGAAAAAGAAGAATAGCAGCAGGGGCGGGGGTTAGTGCACAAGAAATCAACAAGCTGCTCAAGCAATATCAAGATATGGCCACTATGGTGAAGCGACTTGGCAAGATGGACCAAAAATCATTCCTTAGATCTGGTATGGCGAAGCTATTTTCTTAAGAGTTAGGATGTTGGGTTGCCTTTAAGTCATTAGGGTCCCCATAAAGTTTTACTCCAAACAACTCCGCAATTACTTTTTAAAATCCTATAGGGGCGTGAGCTGCAAGGAGATCTCCTGGTCAAGATAATCTAAAGTCTAAAGACTTAAGATTATCTAGCCAGAAGAAATAAGGTTGGTTGGACTTTTTTTTCTTTGCCGAAGTTGCTATTCAAAATTTAATTAGCCACATTATTATCTTTATTATCCTGAAGTAGCTGTAAATATTCCTTATTCAAGCTGATTGAGGCGTAAATCCAGATAACGCAAATAACAATAAATACTACCATTAAATAAGGTATAGCATCAATTAAATTTGAAGTATGAAAGACAATTAATCCTAAAGATTGAATGAATGATCCTCCAGCTTTACCAAGTCTTACCCCTATGATATCTACTGCTGCTTTACCCTTGGTTTTTAGTTCTTTATCTAGAGGAATATATACTATTTCTTTGGCAGAATCATGAAATGAGAATGTTACGCATCTAGCGAGTATATTTTGAATTGTACCAACGGTTACAACCAAAGCAAGGGTCTGCATACCAATCATAGAGTAAGTATAGGATGCTAGATCTTCTTGAAAGATACAAAGCATAAAAAAGATGGTTGTAGTAATTAAAAATACAATAGGAGTGACTAGTGCGAAAGTCAGCCAACTAAATTTACGTAAAATGTAGCTTCCAAGTATTAGAAAGAATAAAGATGCTGAACCATTTAACAGTGCAAAGTGACCCATATAATAAGCAAATTCATTTTCTGTAGGGCATAGTAATTTTACTTTTGCCTTCCATGGTCCTTCCATTAGATTCATAGAAAATCCATAAGAACATACAAGTATGGCAATGAGACCGAGATATTTAGAATTAGCAATTAATTTAAAACTTTCTCTCATCGAGAGTCTCGGTTTGGTGCTTTTTGTTACCGTTCCCGCCCTTGAATAAAATTTTGGATCAGTCAGGACGTGTTTATGCATCCAGCGATATATGAGCATTATAATAAAGCCAACTATAATGACCAAAATCACCAGATCCATTAAATGAGATGATTGGTTATTAATGCCAGAGCTTGCGAAAGATTTTACTATTAATCCTGATACAATAATTGCAATATTGGCAAAGAATATGATGATAGGGTAGAATCTTTTTGCTTCTTCGGTGGTGCAAATCTTATTAGCAAATTGCCAGAATAATAAAGATAATACAGTGCTTCCCCACATTTCTGCAATAATATAGAACGAAACATAAGTCCATTTACCGTAAATATAGAAAAAATATTTAGCAAACGGATAAGCTTCCACAAGTGCGCTAATTTTTTCTGGAGATGGATGGAGATACTCACTATTTGGCATTAAATAAAATTGGAAACCAGCAAAATATAATAAGAAGCAAGATACCATGATATAAAATACCTTTTCTTCTTTAAAGACATTTAATAACCTAGTATATGAGACCATCACAAGCAATGCAACTGGCAAGACTCCCCATAATTTAACAAAGCTTACTGATTCTGCGCCAATTGAAACAATAACAAGGCTGTCTTTTAAATTTCTCAATATATTGTAATTCAACAAAACAAAAAAACTAAGTAGGGAAATTGGGATGAATTTTTTTAACTCGTGAGCCTCAATAGGCCAAATATTCTTGAAAAATTGAGATATTTTTGTGCTTAATGTAATTTTTGACATTTTTTTTATTAAAATATTGGTAATATTAATGGGATTTTAAGTGTTTGTACATTAATAACAAGCCTTGTGTCAACTACTATTTGGGGGTTTTATAAAAACTATTTGGTTTTATTTGAACTAGTGCCTTGACAATCTATTTCTAAGATGTATATTGCAGAATAATATTTAATATTTGTACCTTTAAATTTAAGAGTAAAATCAATGTTTGCAGTTATACGTTCCGGTGGGAAACAATATAAAGTTGAAAAAGATTACGTGGTTAAGCTAGAAAAGCTTGATGGCGAACCTGGTAGTGAAATAAAATTTGAAGAAATTTTAATGATAGGCGAAAGTCAGAAGCCAGTTATCATAGGATGTCCTCTTGTTAAGGGAGCCAGCGTTACAGCTGAGATCTTAGCGCAAGCTAGGGATCCTAAGATTATTGTGTTTAAGAAAAAAAGACGTCATAATTATAGACGTAAGATTGGCCATCGTCAAAATGTGACTCATGTTTTGATCAAAGAAATCAAAAGAGCCTAATTTAATTTAAGTGAGGATATAAAATGGCAACCAAAAAAGCTGGTGGTAGTTCGCGTAACGGTAGGGATTCTGCTGGACGTCGTTTGGGCGTTAAAAAAGCAGATGGTCAAGAAGTAGTTCCTGGTAATATCATTATTCGCCAAAGGGGAACTAAGGTTCGTCCTGGTGAGAATGTAGGGATTGGTAAAGATCACACATTATTTGCTTTGGTAAATGGCAGAGTGAAATTCAGTCGCAAAACTGATGATAAACTTTTTGCGAGTGTTGAAGCTCATAATATCGCTTAAGGGATATTAGATTTATTCGATGGTTTAGTTTTATACACCGTTATTATAGGGATTCTATAGTAGCGGTGTATTTTGTTTTTAGGGGTTTAGAGTTTAGTTATGCAGTTTTTAGACGAGGTTAAAATTTATATAAAGGCCGGCAATGGTGGCGCTGGTTGTATGGCATTTCGTCGAGAAAAGAACATCCCCCTAGGTGGTCCTACTGGTGGTAATGGCGGAAGAGGATCTGACGTTATTATCGAATGCGTATCAGGACTTAATACGCTTATTGATTATCGTTATAAGCAACATTTTGTAGCAAAAAATGGTGAGCATGGTAAGGGTTCTAATCGTCATGGTGAGTCAAGAGATCCATTAATATTGAAAGTTCCTGTTGGTACTCAAATTTTTGCCGAAGACGGGGAAACAATGATTGCTGATATAACAGAGGAAGGACAGGTAAGAAGATTAGTAAAGGCTGGCGATGGTGGATTTGGTAATGCGGGATTCAAAAGCTCAACTAATAGAGCTCCAAGACATCACACAGATGGATGGCCTGGTGAAGAAATGTGGGTATGGCTTAGATTAAAACTAATCTCTGATGTAGGATTGGTGGGTCTTCCTAATGCTGGTAAATCGACCTTCTTAGCCCAAGTAACTTCTGCCAAGCCCAAAATTGCTGATTATCCATTTACTACATTAAAACCACAATTAGGCGTGGTATATGTTGATGATAAAGAATTTGTGTTAGCAGATCTACCAGGATTAATCGAAGATGCCCATCTTGGAGTAGGTCTTGGTGATAAGTTTTTAAAACATTTAGAGCGTTGTGGGATATTGCTACATTTAATTGATGTAACACAGGATGATGTGGTTGATGCTTATAAGGTAATCCGCAAAGAAGTTTTAAGTTATGGTATGATTCTTAAAGATAAGATAGAAATCGTAGTTTTAAATAAATGTGATGCTATATCTGAAGAAGAGTTGGAAGAAAAACACCAGCAGATTAAAGAATATTGTGGAAATGATGTGATGTTTATATCAGCTGCAACTGGTCATAATGTGAAGCAAGTAATTAGAAAATGTATGAAAATAATCACTAAGGGAGATAATGAAGATGAAGATCATTTTTATGGGAACTCCTGAATTTGCAATACCAACCCTAAAGCAATTAATCGCATCTGATCATGAAATAGTAGCAGTTTATACCCAAAGACCAAAGCTAGCTGGAAGGGGTCAGAAAGAAACTCTCACTCCCATACATCAATTAGCATTAGAAAATCAATTAGAAGTTTGTACGCCAAAATCATTAAGAGGCGATGAGGCAGCAGAAATATTTAAATCACATGGTGCTGATGTGGCCGTGATTGTTGCTTATGGACTGATTCTACCAAATTCAATATTATCCATCCCTAAATATGGCTGTATCAATCTTCATCCATCAGACTTGCCTAGATGGAGAGGCGCTGCTCCAATTCAAAGAACTATCATTGCAGGAGATACTACTAGTGCGATTTGTATCATGCAAATGGATGAAGGGGTTGATACTGGTGATGTTTTACTAAAGAAAAAAATTGATCTTGATTCTAAATATACAGCAGGTAGTTGGGGTGCCAGCGCTGCTGAAATTGGTAGTAAAATGATGTTAGAAGTTTTAGCTAATTATGGTAACATCACCCCTATCAAACAAACAGAAGATGGTCTTACTTATGCAAATAAGTTACTTAAAGAAGAAGCATTAATTGACTGGAACAGTTCAGCTACCCAAATAGAGAGTTTGATCAGAGGACTTAATCCTTGGCCTATTGCCTATTTTAAGTACCAGGATGAGAATATTAAAATCTATGAGGCAGAAATAATTGAGCAAACTGGTGTTCCTGGAACTATCCTAGATGATAAACTCACTATAGCATGTGGTGATAAAGCAATCAGGCCTATATTGTTACAGAGACCTTCTAAGAAGATTATGAGCGCAAAAGATCTTCTACTAGGATATAAAATTCCTGTCGGTACCATCATTAGTGCCTAGATATAAAATCACCATAGAATATGATGGTTCCCAGATGGTTGGTTGGCAACGCCAAAAAGAACCAAACTCAGTCCAACAATATCTAGAAGAAGCAATCTATAATTTTTCAAAAGAAAATGTGGTCGTTCATGGTTGTGGTAGAACAGATGCGCGTGTACATGCTTATGCCCATGTGTCGCATTTTGATCTGGATCAAACCTATCCAATTATCACTGTTATCAATGCGCTTAATTATTATTTAAGAATTGCTAAAATTGTGGTACTTGAGGCAGAGATTGTCGATGATGATTTTCATGCAAGATTTAAAGCAAAAGCAAGATCCTATCAATATTTAGTTATTAATCGTCATTCTCCGTTGATACTGGAGAAAAATCGAGCTTGGCATATAATTAGCCCTCTTGATGAGCATAAGATGCAGGAAGGGGCTAATTTTCTAATAGGAAAACATGATTTTAGCAGCTTCAGGGCTAAATCTTGCCAAGCAAAATCACCTTTGCGCACCCTAGAGCAAATAAAAATCTCAAGAGATAATGAGAAGGTTAGTTTTTTCCTAAAAGCACCATCATTTTTGCATCATATGGTAAGAAATATAGTTGGAACCTTGGTATATGTAGGTAATGGCAAATTACAACCAGATGATGTGAAGGATATTTTAGAAGCAAAAAATAGAGCAGCAGCAGGTCCTACTGCACCTGCTGCTGGTTTGTATTTTTTAACTGCCGATTATTAGCTTGATCTATAAATTATTATGGAAAAGTTTTTGCTAAAAAGCTATTTTCTCCATTCCTAATAATTGGTTGTTGAAAGATTCACTGTAACATTTAAATACTTTTCAAGCTACTAATACCAAATACCATAAATAATTATACATATCATCATTTTATTTTTTGGCCTACTCAATAAAAAAATCTTTAAATATCTTGATATTAGAAG
>JYHA01000136.1 GCA_000970895.1 Candidatus Arcanibacter lacustris | reverse complement strand
ATTTTTAAAAAATATCCTTATTTTATGTTTGTTATTTTGATTGTTTTTATAGGGCCGCTCTATGCATGCCTTACCAACCATCACCAATATTACCAACTTAGGATTTTACTGAATCAAATCCATTAAATCAACAAAATAATCATGCTAAGCTTATTTTTTTAGATTGAGACGTTTTTTTTACAATTCATTTCATTAATAATCAAAATAAATGGATTGACAGATTTATGTAATAATATTACATTATTACATAACGATTAAGGGAGTTTTAAAGATGAGTGAAAAACTAGTTAAGCATAATCACTATCAGAAACAAGATTTAAAATCCTATCTAGTAGATGATGTGATGATTTTTCCTGCAGATAATAATATGGCTTGGATATTAGCAATAGTAGGAGTTTATTGCTCGTTCTTTTTTTGTATATGGGTATTATTAGATATTTTTATATATTACTAACAAAGACTATCTTTGGCAATCTCCACAAATACCTTGGATTTCTAAAACTACTTTCTGAGGGAAAAAATTTCTTTCACTAAGATTAGTAAAGATGGCTTTTAATAAATCGTCTTTACATCCTTCTTCTACCTTATGACATTCTAGGCAGATGATAAAATAACAATGATGAGAAGTAGATTGTGGATGAGAACATGGCATAAATGAGTTTTGAGTTTCTAATTTATGAATCAACCTATTAGCTAATAAAAAATCTAAGGTTCTATAGATCGTTATTGGTTTAGAGGATGGAAAATTTATTTTTAGAGTTTCAAGAATTTCGTAAGCTTTGAGAGGGCTTTTGCTTTCCCAAATTAATTTCAAAATATTTTTACGTAATTTAGTGAATTTCAAATTCTGATTTAAGCAAATTTCTTCTGCTCTTTGTATGGCATTATCAACAGATATATGATGTTTGTGATGAATATTCATAGTAACCTATTATCAATTGATTTTTATTCTGTTCATTGACTCATTCTTACCTATGATAGACATTATGTCAAACACGCTTGGAGAGATCAATGATCCTGTTAGATAGATACGCAATATTTGTGCTATATCTCCAAGTTTCAATTCATGATCCTGGCAGTATTTCTTGACTAATTCTTGCAATTCTTGTTCTTGCCAATTTTCTTGTGATTCTAACGTAGGGATTAACTTATCGACAATGGAAAGATCAATTTTAGCCAAAACTTCCCTTGCTTCATCGCTATTAGATACTGTAAAATCTTTCAAGAAAATCAAAGAATTTTTTGCAATATCAACTAAATTAGTTGCTCTTGGTTTTAGTATTCTTAAGGCTTTTATAATTCTTGTTTTAGAATTTTCATCTATTTCTTGCGCAAAGAAAGGAATCATTAATTCTAATAATTTTTGATCATCACAGTTTTTGATATAATGTTGATTCACATTGGCTAGTTTTTTAAAATCAAGACGAGAAGGTGATTTTCCTACTGATTTTAGATCAAACCATTCTATAGCTTTTTCTTGAGATATTATTTCGTCATTACCATGACTCCAGCCAAGACGTAATAAATAATTACATAAAGCTTCAGGAAGATATCCCATTTCTTGGTAAGCTTCTACCCCAAGTGCCCCGTGTCTTTTTGATAATTTTGCTCCATCATCCCCGTGGATTAATGGAATATGAGCAAATTTTGGTACTTCCCAAGACATTGCTTGATAAAGATGAGTTTGACGTGAAGCATTATTTAAATGATCATCACCTCTTATGATGTGTGTGATACCCATATCATGATCATCTACAACTACTGCTAACATATAAGTTGCAGTACCATCTGATCTAAGTAAAACCATATCATCTGCTTGTTCGTTATTAAACCTAACTTTTCCTTGAATAAGATCTTCAATTACAGTTTCTCCTGTAAGGGGGCTTTTTAGCCTTATTACTGGTTTAATATCTTTTGGCGCTGATTGTAAGGATGTATCACGATAAATGCTTCTAAAGCCTTTAGTTTCTCTTTGTGATCTATTTGCGAGTAACTCTTCTTGACTCATATAGCAATAATAGGCTTTACCATTTTTTACTAACTCATGAGCAAATTCAGCATGACGTTTTCCGCGTGCAAATTGATAGGTGATTTCGTCATCATGTTTAATACCAAGCCAATCAAGTCCAGTGATGATAGCATTTACTGCCTCATCTGTTGATCTTGCTCTGTCAGTATCTTCTATTCTTAGTAAAAATTTGCCCCCGTGATGCTTTGAAAATAAATAATTAAATAGCGCAGTCCTTGCTGATCCAATATGTAGGTAACCAGTAGGAGAGGGGGCAAATCTTGTAATTACAGTCATTTATTATCAATCATTAGCAGTAGGTTTATCTTCTGTTGCTTTATTAGCAAGTGCAACTTTTGCCATGATTTTATCAAGATCATCTTGAGTAGAAATTCCTAAAAATACTGGATCTCTTGGTCTAATATGTTGCATATTCCAATGAGATTTATTTCTAATGCTTTCAATAGTATTCTTAGTAGTACCAACTAGTTTGACAATCTGTAAATCAGTAATTCCTGGGCAATTTTTCAACAACCAATAAACTGCATCAGGCTTATCATGTCTTCTTGCAATTGGTGTATAACGAGAAGATTTCTTCTTAGCTGCTTCATGATGTTTTTGAGCCTTGTAACTCATCGCCAATTTTAGTTTAGGATTTTTCTCGCATTTAGTAATTTCTTCGCGAGTTAATTGCCCTGTCTCTACTGGATCTTGTCCAATAATTCCTTGAGCTACTTCTCCATCAGCAATACCCTTAACTTCTAGTGGATGCATACTGCAAAAATTCGCTATTTGATCAAAAGTTAAAGCTGTGTTCTCTATAAGCCATATAGCAGTGGCTTTAGGCATTAAAGGTAATACCATGTTAGTTCCTATTCTTATTAAAGGGTTATTTATCAGAAGTAATAATTTATATATATGATAAATTATTACAAACTGCAAATGAAATATGTTTACTCTAGGGTTAAATATTAGATTTATACGAAATTAGCTAGCTCTTGTAATGTTTATACCAAATACCGTAAATAATCATACATATCATCATTTTATTTTTTGGCCTACTCAATAAAAAAATCTTTAAATATCTTGATATTAGAAGCTTTTTTTATTTTCGTATTCCATTAAAATAAAAAGCGATATGTATGATTATTTACGGTATTTGGTATTAGTTAAAGTAAGTCACCTCATGTTTCGTCATCCTGGAGATTTAATTTTTCCAAAGGAAAAATTAAAACGATAGGATCTACAAAATTACTAGCTCAATCAATGTGTTAAAAGATTAAAGATGGATCCTATCACTTCAATTTATCTTTTTCAAAGATAAATATCGCTCCAGGATGACGACCTTTTTTTACGCATAAATTCTTATTTGTGCTAATTTTATAGACCAGAAAGATGCATAATAACTTAGTTAATATCTATTCTTTATCTATAGTTAACTTTATTCTATATTTTGTCACGCTTAGAGTCAGACTTCAATCTCACATGATTGACAAGTTTCTTCACTCTCTCAAGTGAGTTAACAATATCTGTTACTCGATCAAGTTCTTGTTGGTTTTGAGCAATGCCAGTTAAATATACTACTTGATTAATGGTTTTTATATTGTAATTAACTGATTTTATTTCTTTATTAAAAAGAAATTTTGTTTCTAGTTGAGTAGTTATCCATGAATCAATAGCTGGATCTTTGATATTAATCCCATCTGTTTTTTCTCTTACTTCCAACTCATCAAATACATCTTTGACCCCTTTTTGCTTCCAAGCTATTGCCACTGCTTCATCTTTTAATTCGATGCTTGGTACAGATCCAGTAAGTAAAACTCTTCCTTCGGTTGTAATAACGTTGATTGAAGCGAATAACTCACTAAGTTTTCTTTGTAAGAAGGCTGATTTTATTTTTACGGTGATGGTTGCATCATCAATTGCATCTCCTGCTGTTCTTTCCTGAGAAACTATTACAGATGTGGTAGAAGTTGCAGCTCCAAGTATAACAGGTGCACAATTGGTGAGTAATAAGACAAATAAACTTAATATAATACGGTTTAACATTTTTATCCTTTTAATAATCTAATTCTACGGGTTTTTTATTCATGGCAGTTTGTTCCATGATAAATTGCAATCTAAATTCGGGCTTCTTGCCCATTAATTGCTCGACTCTTTCTCTCACTATATCAATATTTTCTGGTAATTCAACTTTAAATAAAGAGCGTTTTGAAGGATCCATAGTAGTATCTTTTAACTGAGGAGTATTCATCTCTCCAAGACCCTTAAATCTACCGATTTCAATATTAGCTTTTGATTTAGATAGTTTTTCAACTATAGAATTTTTTTCTTTTTCATCCCTTGCATAATAAGATTTATTACTTTGAGTAATACGAAAAAGTGGAGGTTTAGCTAAATATAAATGCCCATTTTTAACCAGTTGTGGCATTGAAATGAAGAAATAAGTCATAAGCAATGATGAAATATGGGCTCCATCAACGTCAGCATCGGTCATGATAATTACTTTTTCATAACGTAAATTTGCTTCATTATAATTTTTTAAAGTACCGCAACCAAGTGCTAATTCAAGATCTGCAAGCTCTTGGTTTGCTTTTATTTTATCGATATTATTATTAGCGACATTTAGTATTTTTCCTCTGAGTGGTAAAATAGCTTGAGTTTCGCGATTTCTTGCCTGTTTTGCAGACCCACCAGCAGAATCACCTTCAACTAAGAAAATCTCAGTGCCACTTGCAATATCTCTGCTGCAATCTGCAAGTTTTCCTGGTAATCTAATTCGCTGATGCATCGATTTGCGATTTACATCTTTTTGCTGTCTTCTGTTTAGTCTTTCTTCGGCGCGCTCTATGATGAAATTAAGTAGTAATTCAGTAGCTTGTTTATTTCCTGCAAGCCAATGATCAAAATGATCTTTTAGGGCATTTTCAACTAATTTAGTAGTTTCATGTGATACTAACTTATCTTTGGTTTGTCCTTGAAAATGAGGGCTAGGAATAAATACTGATAAGATTCCACAGCCACTACTAATAATATCATCACCATTTATTTGGGATGCTTTTTTATTATTAGTCATTTCCCCATAAGATTTGAGGCCCTTGACCAATGCATTACGCAAACCAGTTTCATGAGTTCCGCCAAGTGGTGTATGGATTGTATTACAATATGAATGAATGAAGCCATCTTGTTCTTTGGTCCAACCAATAGCCCATTCTACTTTCGAATTAGCAACAGTTACTTCTCCACAGAAATAATCTGGTATGATTGATTGTTCTGCACTTAAGTGAGTTGATAAAAAGTCTCTAGCACCACCTGGGAATTTAATTATATCCTCTGTAGGTACGTTTGATGACGGGCTAATTAGTGATGGATCGCAGAACCATTTAATCTGTACGCCTTTAAATAAATAAGCCTTTGATTTAGCTAATTGATATAGTTTGTGAGGTTTAAATGTGGTGTTTTCAGTAAAAATTTCTGGATCAGGGTGAAAGGTAATAGAAGTACCTTTTTTATTATTGATCGTTCCTACTTCACTTAAAGCCGATTGTGGTTCTCCTTTGCTATAGGATTGTCTCCAGATTTTTTTGTCTTTTATTACCTCTACAGTAAGTGAGTCTGATAGGGCATTAACTACAGATAATCCAACTCCGTGTAAACCACCAGAAGTTTGATAAACTTTGTTGCTAAATTTTCCACCTGAATGAAGTGTAGTAAGAATTACTTCTAAAGCTGATTTATCAGGAAATTTTGGATGAGCATCAATAGGAATACCTCTGCCATTATCAGTGATGGTAATAAAATTATCAGCTAGCAACCTCATTTCAATTACACTGGCAAATCCTGCTACCACTTCATCCATGGCATTATCGAAAATTTCATTTACCAGATAATGAAGAGCATTATCATCAGTCCCGCCGATAAACATACCAGGTCTTCGTCTTACTGGCTCTAAACCCTCTAATACTTCAATATCACTTGCCGTATAATTATCCGTTATTTTTTCTTGTTTGGTTTTTTTTGAAAATAAATCATTCATAATTTTTGTCATCTTATATTTGTTAGATCTCGATATGAGGTCATTATACACATTTTTAGATTCTCATCCAGTATCAATCAAAGATTTTATAAAATCTTTGATTGATACTGCAATATATGATAATGTTTTAATACTAAATGGGGTAAGCTTAAAAATAAAAAGGATGCTGAATAGATGGAAAAAGAAATAGCTAAAAATTCAAATACTAACTTTATTGAAGAAGGGGTTGGTTATATATACAATAATCCAGTTTATTGTATATCAGTAGGTTTAGTGTCTTATGGAGTCTTTTCTGTTGGTGGTACGTTATTATCAAGCTATTTTTGTGCACAGCAATTATATCAAAACGTTCGGCATGAAATTAATAAGGTAGGTTCTTATATTATTTCCGCGAGGGTAGCTTATATGATGTTTGGTGATCAATATGACGATGAATTCGTTATAAAAGCTCTTGAAATTTATTTATTAGACGCAAAAGTTGATAAGCCTCCTGAATTATCAACATTAGGTTTGGCTTCTTTATCATTAGGGTTGTTAGGAGTCTCGTATACATCTCTCTTAGGAGATAATCAGTCGTTAAAAACAAATCAAGAGACGGGAGAGTTTTAAGAGAGGTGCCTCTAA
This sequence comes from Candidatus Arcanibacter lacustris, assembly GCA_000970895.1. Classification (GTDB taxonomy): domain Bacteria; phylum Pseudomonadota; class Alphaproteobacteria; order Rickettsiales; family Arcanibacteraceae; genus Arcanibacter; species Arcanibacter lacustris. The sequence goes on along the minus strand of JYHA01000136.1, from coordinate 3,635 downwards.
TGATCACTCTGATTCAAGTCACGTTTCAATTATGGAATATTTAAGTATTTTTTTATATATGAGTCATATTTATATTGGCAAAAGGCATTTTTTTACGGTATAATGTGATCCCTATGAAAATTATCTTAATTTGTATTTTACTTTTATCTTCTATAAATGCATTTGCTTCTGAGTCAGATGATGTTTTTGATGCTTTGATTGAAGATAAAAACGACGCTAGCGCTAAGTCAGATCAAGATATTGAATCTGATCTATCGGAGTTTAGTAATGAGTTATCGAAAAGTAGTAATGTTAAATCTGCTATATTGCGTGGTTTAAACAAAATTACCGCTAGAAGCTATGATTTTAAAGTAAATATTGGCTCTGTTGCCAGATTTGGTAATTTAGAGATATTAGTACAAAAATGTTGGCAAGAAAATTTAAGCGATCCAAAAGATGCTTTGGCTTTGTTGCAAATAAAAGAACAATTAAATAGTGATTATAAAAACGAGGTATTTTATGGTTGGATTTTTGCAAATTCTCCAGCCCTTTCATCCTTAGAACATCCTGTTTATGATATAACTTTAGTTAAATGTGAAAAATAAATGATCAAAAAATTACTCATACTATTGATTTTTTCCTTGCCAGCTTTTGCTTTTGAAACAGATGCAAGATATGCATTACTTATAGATTATAATACGGATACGATTTTATTTGAAAAAAATGCCAATATTCCGATGTATCCTTCTTCTATGAGTAAGCTTATGACTGCTTATGTGGTTTTTGATCGGATCAAATATCATAAATTAGATATGGACAATAAATTTATCATTAGTGAAAAAGCTTGGAAAAAACAAGGTTCCAAAATGTTTGTTCATGTTGGAGATAGAGTTAGTGTTAGAGATTTATTGATGGGGGTGATTGTCCAATCTGGTAATGATGCATGTATTGCTCTTGCTGAAGGAATAGCTGGAAGTGAAGAAGAATTTGCCAAATTAATGAATAAAAAATCTAAGGAAATCGGCCTTACAGATAGTCATTTTGTAAATGCTACTGGTTGGCCTGATGAAGCTCATGTTATGTCATCTCGGGACTTAGCATTGCTTGCTAAGAGATTAATTGCTGATTATCCTGAATATTATCATCTTTTTTCTGTTAAGGATTTTGTCTTTAATGATATCAAGCAAGGTAATAGAAATATATTGCTATATAGAAATATTGGGGTTGATGGTTTAAAAACTGGTCACACTGATATTGCAGGATATGGTATTACTGTCTCTGCAAAAAGAGGTGATCGTCGATTGATCTTGGTGGTAAATGGTCTTGAAAGTAATATCAAAAGGGCAAATGAGGCAGAGAGAATTTTTGACTATGGTTTCCTTAATTTTGATAATATAACTTTGGCTAAAAAAGGTAAGGAAATAGCTAATATTGAAGTATGGATGGGTAGAGATAAGAATTTTTCAGTTATTGCTGGTGAAGATATTATTGTTACCATACCAAAAGATAGACAGAAAGATCTTAAATTGACTTTAGAGCATGAGTTTCCTTTGAAGGCTCCTATTAAAGTGGGAGATAAAATTGCTGATTTAATAGTTGAAGTTCCTGGTTTATTTAGCAAAGCCTATCCTATATTATCGAATAAAGAAGTGAAAAAACTACCATTTTTAAGTAGAATTTTTGTCAATGCGCATTATTTGTTATTTGGAATTAAGTCTAAATGAGAATAGTTTCGTTAATAATATTATTGATTTTGAATGTTGGTATTTCAGAAGCAAATACTAAAAAAATAGATAATACATTATCATCGCGTCATGCATCTTTGGTGGTTGATTACCCTAGTGGAAATATCTTACATCAAGAAAATGCTGATAAGCCCAGACATCCAGCATCTCTTACTAAAATGATGACTATATATTTGACTTTTGAAGCTATTAAAGCTGGGCGCTTGAGCTTTGATCAGGAATTATTGGTTTCGGCTCATGCTGCTAAAACTGCTTATTCTAGCTTTGTGAAAATGGGGCAAAAAATTCCTGTTAGAGATTTAGTCATGGCTTCTATTGTCAAGTCTGCCAATGATGCTACTGTGGTTTTGGGCGAAAAATTAGCTGGTAATGAGTATGAATTTTCCAAAATGATGACTGCTAAAGCCAGGCAATTAAATATGCATAACACCACGTTCAAAAATGCGCATGGGCTACATCATTTTGAACAAAAAACAACAGCCCTTGATATGGCTAAATTAGCTATTGCTCTACATAGGGATTTTCCTGAATATTATCATTTGTTTTCTAAAACTAGCTTTGTTTATAAGGGTAAAACCTATAATGGTCATAATAGGGTGTTAAGTAATTATCCTGGAGCAACTGGTCTTAAAACGGGGTTTATTAATGCTTCTGGGTTTAATATAGTTACCACTGCCAAGAGAAATGATGCTACGTTAATTGCAGTAGTAATGGGTGGGGAAACTTCTCACGCAAGGGATAATAAAACTATGAGATTATTGAATTTACATTTTACAGGTAGTGAGATGGTAAATGAAGTTTCTAAACTTACAACTCCCGCCACTAAAAGAAAGCAAGCAAAACAAAAGCGAGTTACTAAGACAAGAAGATCTGTTAAAAAAAGATAATATTATAAATAAGGGGAGGGGCTTTATTAGAAAAACTTCTTTTCATGATTAAGTAGCCATATTTTCCTCTCAATGCCACCGCCATATCCACCAATCTTTCCATTATTATTGATAATTCTATGACATGGTACGATAATTGAAATAGGATTTGCTCCATTAGCATTAGCTACCGCTCTAAAGGCCTTGGGTTTATCTATTGCTCCTGCTTGAGATAGGTAGCTTTTGTTGCCTGCATAAGGAATAGATAATAATTCCCTCCATACTAATTGTTGGAACTTGGTGCCTATTGGATTTATGGGGGTTTGAAATTTTTTTAACTTGCCAGCAAAGTAAGATTCAAGCTCGATTTCAATAGAATTAATGGGCTTTGTTATTCCTGGATATATTTCTGACTTGGTATTTATTTTAAATTTATCAAGTTTTTCTGTTAAATTGCCTCTATCGATAAATTCTAGCATATATATTTTATGTTCATCTGCGATTGCAAGCATTTCGCCGATTGGAGTCTTGATTTTAGATGATTTGAAGATGATTTTGTCCATTTTTTCTTTGGGTCATTAATGATTATTTATGGCATTTGGTATAATTTAAAACTTATCATTTTTTTATCTTGTATATCAATAGTCTGTTCTTGTTATGTAGTTTAGGGAAGGGGGTGCTGCCAATTTGTGCCTAATGTAGATATTAGAGCAGTTGCGCTTTCTTTTTAGACTTGACTTCTTTTCTAAAACCTATATTTATCTAAGTAATAATTAAGTGTCTATACTTACATAAGTAGTATATATACTTACATATCTATTGCACCCTTAGCTCAGCTGGATAGAGCATTTGACTACGAATCAAAAGGTCGGGCGTTCGAATCGCTCAGGGTGCGCCAGGTTTTGTAAGGCCTGGCGGCATATTAGACAAAATCGGCTCTGTGACAAAAACAGGGGCAAAATTGAACGAACCTAATTAACCACATAAAACTTTCACACGCAATCTATAATTTTCAAAATTTTTAAAGCCATAGGCACGTCTTTGG
>JYHA01000135.1 GCA_000970895.1 Candidatus Arcanibacter lacustris | reverse complement strand
GAAATGGTGTAATTTTTAGTAAGCTTGTATAAGAAATCAAGATTTTATCAAAATTGGGGTAAATCTAACGAACTCTGGAAAACCGCCAAGTAGGTCTTTAGGGCTTGTTAATCATGGCTTTTAGCCACCAAAGACAGCCTATTTGTTTTTTTGCTTAATTGCCTACAACACCAATGTTTATAATGCTTTCCGCATATTTTCAATTTTATACAATTCCTCAAGCCAACTTCCTCAAAAGTATCTTTATATTTTAGTGGTTGACGAATCGTAGATTTCCTACTATTTTTAAATGAGATTGCTTTGTGTGCTTTTAATGCATTAATTTATTATGTCGTTTGTTTTATTTAGATCGCAAGGAAAACGACCGTTTTTCTTATTTTTGATTTTTTATGATAAATTGCCAAATATTCAATCATAAAACTCATTGCAAAAAACAATGCAATATTTGTGTAGTCACTTATCTTTTATTACAAATAGGCTTTTTTTAACAAAAGATACAAACCACTAAAATTAAAAACTACTTTTTGACATTCCGACTAGAAAAAATCACAGAAGTTAAAAATAAGGTTTAGAACTTGTAAAGATTGGTATAAGCATGAATTAAGTAACAAAATAAATATGTAACTTCTAGAGATTAAAAGCCATGATTAACAAGCCCTCAAGACCTACTTGGCGGTTTTCCAGAGTTCGTTAAAGTTACCCCTA
>JYHA01000134.1 GCA_000970895.1 Candidatus Arcanibacter lacustris | reverse complement strand
AGTTGAATCAAATATTTACAAAATAGCTGCTTAAGTATAATATCGAGATGCTTCCATTTGCTTTTGTTGTTTTCGATGCATTAATATACTATATTTTTTATTTTGCTCAGATCACAAGAAAAACGACCGTTTTTCTTATTTTTGATTTTTTTATGATAAATTGCCAAATATTCATCATAAAACTCATTGCAAAAAACAATGCAATATTTGTGTAGTCACTTATCTTTTATTACAAATAGGCTTTTTTTAACAAAAGATACAAACCACTAAAATTAAAAACTACTTTTTGACATTCCGACTAGAAAAAATCACAGAAGTTAAAAATAAGGTTTAGAACTTGTAAAGATTGGTATAAGCATGAATTAAGTAACAAAATAAATATGTAACTTCTAGAGATTAAAAGCCATGATTAACAAGCCCTCAAGACCTACTTGGCGGTTTTCCAGAGTTCGTTAAAGTTACCCC
>JYHA01000133.1 GCA_000970895.1 Candidatus Arcanibacter lacustris | reverse complement strand
ACAAGCCCTCAAGACCTACTTGGCGGTTTTCCAGAGTTCGTTAAAGTTACCCCTAATTATAAAAACTCTATTATATACTGGTGCTAGAGTAAGCGAATTAGTGAATATCAAGTTATCAGAGGTAGATTTAGACAATCACCAGATCAAAATAACCCAAGGAAAGGGTAAAAAAGATCGAATAGTTCCGTTTCCAAATAGTTTTAGAGAAATATTAGCCATGCATATCAATAAAATGCAAGAAAGAAATAGCGTATATTTGTTTGAAAGCTCATGGAAGAGAAATTATACTGATAGAGGGGTTAGAAAAATATTAGCAAATTACACTAAACTTGCCGGTATAGAACAATCAATTTCACCGCATAAACTTAGACATTTCTTATTTACTTGGCTAAAAAAACAAGGGATAGATGATGCTCTTATTCAACCATATTCTGGTCATGAGAGCAGGAAAACACTAGAGATTTACTCTAAATTATCAATCGGAGAAGCGCAGAAAGAATATGATAATAATATGGACAGATTCCCAATATAGTTAACTAATTAACCACGTGGTCCCCAAAGGCACCCACCTTCATACTGGGCCTA
>JYHA01000132.1 GCA_000970895.1 Candidatus Arcanibacter lacustris | reverse complement strand
TAATTATAAAAACTCTATTATATACTGGTGCTAGAGTAAGCGAATTAGTGAATATCAAGTTATCAGAGGTAGATTTAGACAATCACCAGATCAAAATAACCCAAGGAAAGGGTAAAAAAGATCGAATAGTTCCGTTTCCAAATAGTTTTAGAGAAATATTAGCCATGCATATCAATAAAATGCAAGAAAGAAATAGCGTATATTTGTTTGAAAGCTCATGGAAGAGAAATTATACTGATAGAGGGGTTAGAAAAATATTAGCAAATTACACTAAACTTGCCGGTATAGAACAATCAATTTCACCGCATAAACTTAGACATTTCTTATTTACTTGGCTAAAAAAACAAGGGATAGATGATGCTCTTATTCAACCATATTCTGGTCATGAGAGCAGGAAAACACTAGAGATTTACTCTAAATTATCAATCGGAGAAGCGCAGAAAGAATATGATAATAATATGGACAGATTCCCAATATAGTTAACTAATTAACCACGTGGTCCCCAAAGGCACCCACCTTCATACTGGGCCTA
>JYHA01000131.1 GCA_000970895.1 Candidatus Arcanibacter lacustris | reverse complement strand
TGATTTGTACCTGAGTTTGGTACCATTTGCCTTTTTTAGAATCAAGCTCTTTGACAATATCTTCTAACTTTTGTTTAGGTGCTATAGGATAAACCTGTTTTTCAATAATGCCCCGTGGTTTACTTGCATTTATAGAAGCTAAAGAATGTAAAATATCAAACTTACCATCAACACATTTAACGTTTTTTATAATATGCTTATTTACAAAGGACTCAGAAGAGGTTCTCATTTTATGAATCAATTGCAGCAGAACATCAGCTAAATTATCAGTGATTAATTGAGATCTAATATAGATAAATATAGCCATCATTCCGTATTTAGCATCAAAATTATATTCTTTGATATGACTTGGAAGAGAAATTATACTGATAGAGGGGTTAGAAAAATATTAGCAAATTACACTAAACTTGCCGGTATAGAACAATCAATTTCACCGCATAAACTTAGACATTTCTTATTTACTTGGCTAAAAAAACAAGGGATAGATGATGCTCTTATTCAACCATATTCTGGTCATGAGAGCAGGAAAACACTAGAGATTTACTCTAAATTATCAATCGGAGAAGCGCAGAAAGAATATGATAATAATATGGACAGATTCCCAATATAGTTAACTAATTAACCACGTGGTCCCCAAAGGCACCCACCTTCATACTGGGCCTA
>JYHA01000130.1 GCA_000970895.1 Candidatus Arcanibacter lacustris | reverse complement strand
CTAGCGAACGAAGTAGAAATCGTAGATTATCATTAATTAAAAGGAGTTTAAAATTATGGAACAACGTTTACTTGATCCAATCACCCCAGGAGAAATTCTCTTAGAAGAATATCTAATACCTCATAATATTAGTCAGAATAAGCTTTCAAGAGATATAGATGTAACTGTAGGTAGAATAAATGATATTATTCATGGCAAAAGATCTATTACAGCAGATACAGCTTTAAGACTTGCTAAGTATTTCAATACTAGTGCCGATTTGTGGCTAGGACTTCAAGCTGAATATGATATCAGAATAGCTAAGACTAAACTTGGAGCTTATATTGAAAGAAGAATCTGTACTTTTGAAAATGCACAGCTTCTTAATAATAGTAATATGGTATAAGTTTTATATTTTATGTTTTGTTTTATATTAGCAATATATTTAGTAATAAGATTACAAAGTAAATCATATGAAGCATGATATTATCACTACTAGTTCTACTGACTCTAAGGCTAAATCAGAAATTACTTTAAGTAAGTTAGCTGATGATGCTAAGAACTATGCTAAACATGCATTTTCTAAAGCAACCTTAAAGATTTGTCAGCAAGAATGGCAGTTCTTTTGTAGTTGGTGTGATAAACATCACTTCTCTCCCCTACCTTCTAGCATTGATACTTTAATTATCTATCTCACTGAACTTGCTAATCAAAAACTAAAAGCCTCAACTATCCAAAAGAAGCTCTATGCTATTTGCAAAGTACATATTTTAAATAATCACCCTCTTAATCTCAAAGATAGTAATTTTATTCTCGTATGGAATGGCATCAAACGTAGTCTTGGTACTGCTAAGAAAGGCCGTTCTCCTTTATTAATCAAAACATTACGTGAAATCTTGTCTAACATACCAGATAATCTCATAGGAATCAGAGATAGGGCGCTTATTAATTTTGGCTGGGCATCTGCTATGAGACGTTCAGAGATTACCGCCCTCAACTGGGATGATATTACTTTTATAGAAGAAGGCATCCATGTCTTAATTAGAAAAAGTAAAACTGATCAATATGGAGAGGGGCAGAAAATAGCCATTCTTTATGGTAATAATCCAGAGACCTGCCCTATCCTCAATTTAAAGAAATGGCAAGAGATATCGGTTTCAAACGAAGCTGTTTTTACCTCAGTCAATAAAAGCAATATTGTCAGCGAGCAAAGACTCTCTGATCGTGATGTAGCCAGGATTTTAAAGAAAACCATGCTGAAATCTGGTCTAGATGCTTCTGAATTTGCGGGTCACTCACTAAGAAGTGGCTTTATTACTACCGCTGCCAAACACTCAGTACCAGAACATATTATAATGAAACACTCTCGGCATAAAACCGCCCAAATGATCCAGGTCTATACTAGAGATAATTCGTTGGTTAAAGATAATGCTACTTCTATGGTTGGGCTATAGCTAATATTGTAAACTCATACATGCTATATAATAGATAGTTATGATTAAGATGTAAGTTTTGATAACATAACTAATGGATTGGTGAGTTATGACTTTTACAGAATCGAAAGCTATCAAATGTGATCGTTTTTTATATTTGAGTATTTGTGTTTATTTAGCAAAGATAGATAGAGCATTAGATTTTAGAAGTAGTTGTATTGAGCATATAGTTTATTTAAGCAATAACTACTTAATGAGCTTTTTCTCAAAATAACGCAAGATTTGACAAATCAGGCATTAAGGTTTATAAATGATCTATAATGAATATTTAAATTTAGGGTAATAAAATGAACATTCAGAATTATATAAATATGTTAGTTAATTGGTATCATCGGGATGATATTGATACTTTTAATCAAGAGTATGCAGATATAACTGAGGGAGAGCAATTTCCAAGCGAAAAACAAGTATCTAAGCAGCTTGACCTTGCACTAAATCGCTTTGACGGACACAAAATATCTACAGATTTTTCATCAAATGCACATGATAATCTTAAACTAACTGGTGTTAACGATACTTCCGAGTGATCTCGAATCAACACTACTAATATGGAAGTCTTACAAAATGTTTTACAAATGGCTTAAAAGCTTCTATGGGAGATTTGATCTTTTTTTTCAAAATATCCATAATTGTTTATTTACTCAAGAATATTTAAAACTAACAACCGATTCAATTATAAGCGATTCTCTTAAACTAGCAATCAAACACAATAACACCGATAGCTTAGATAAAATTATTACCGAACTTAAATCCACAAATAATAATGTATTTTTGGTTGATAACTCTGAAGAATTTTTAAAAATATGTTATAAATATGCAAATTTTGACTTTGCAGCGAAGTTAATAAACGCTGGTGCAGAATTTAAAAGTAAGTATATTGCTTACACAGCACGCAAAAAAACAGAGGCAAATACAATAAATGAGCATATGGATATCATTAATTCAAGTATAACTAAAAATGAATTCATCAATGCAAAGAAAGTATTTAATGCCATCCATTCTAATCATAAAACAGTAGCTCATAAATTTGTAGATTTTAATACTTGGTTAAAAATCACTTATACTGATGATCCTAAATATTATGTTAATTTTAGCGAATTATACAAAGGATTTTCTAATGACAACAATCCATTAATCACCTGTGCATATGATTTTGTTAATTATATTAATAGCCATAAAAGCAACTCCAAAAGTAAGGTCAAGATCTTATCTCCAATATTCGCAAGTCAAGATTTTTCAGCATTCCATAACGGCGATCTGGTTTTAGTGTACGCCCCGTTTAGTGATTTTTCTCGGCTAGATAAAACTATTTTACTTCATGAACTTGGTCACTACATGGTAAGCACACATTTTAATAATGGAGATAAACCTTTCCATAAAGATGATATTGATCAAATAAAGGAGTATGATCTTGCTGCAACTGACGTATTATGTAAAGTTGGTATGCTCATAAATTTTCAATGCAACAGAAACAACAACGAGAATTTTAAATCTGTGGGAGTAGCATACGAACTTCTCGACAAAAGTACAATTACTCTCTTTCATTATAACTCTATGCTACAAAATAAAAAATATGGTTTTAAGTTAATAAATAAGATTTCAGATACTATAGTGACAAAGTTTAATATATCACATTCTTTAATAGAACAATTTGGAGTCATAGAAGCTGTTAATATGACTGCTAATAAAATGATCAAGGATTTAAAATTAGCACCCGATTTATTGATAATTGCAGAAAGAATTGGAGAATATATAAACAGAGTAGATGAAAACAAATATTTATCTGAATTATTTCCTAGAATTCTAGAATTTATTGGGATGGAATTAAGTGAAGAAGCATTAAGTTATGTTCAACCACTTGTACCTTATTTTCTGAAAAACTTATGTACTCCAGGACATAGCATCGCTACAGATAGTTACAAAGAGCATAGCGATCAAAATGATTCAACTAGGCCTAACTTTAACGANCTCTTGAAAAGCGCAAAGNAGGCCTTNAGAGCTTGACACAACTAGCTTTTAACCTCTAAAATCACATATTTATTTTGTTACTTAATTCCTGCTCATCTTAATATTTATAATGCTTTAAGCCTATTTTCTATTTTATACAACTTTTAAGCTAATATTCTAAAAAGTAGCTTTTTATTTTAGCGGTTGACGAATGTATAATTTTCAACTAGTTTGAAGTTAATTTGCTTTTGTTGTTTTCGATGCATTAATATACTATATTTTTTATTTTGCTCAG
>JYHA01000129.1 GCA_000970895.1 Candidatus Arcanibacter lacustris | reverse complement strand
ATATTACAGTGCGGCTTATTTCTCTCAAACTTACTCTTTCCCATTTTTTATCTCCAACTTATATAACAATATATTTTCACAAAAATTAAAACATTTATTTACTGGAGCGGGTGAAGGGAATCGAACCCTCATAGCCAGCTTGGAAGGCTGGTGCTTTACCACTAAGCTACACCCGCTAATACCTTAATTTAATAACTCACACGCACTTCTTTTTATAAAAAATGGTGGAGGGGGTAGGATTCGAACCTACGTACGCTCGCGCGGGCAGATTTACAGTCTGCTGCCATTAACCACTCGGCCACCCCTCCTTAATTTTTTATAAAAGTAAGGATACGACAATTCCAAAAACAACAAAATACACGCGATTTTAGTTTTATAAATCAAAAAAACTAATAAAGCAAACTCAAAACTAACATCCGTGCTTATTTATTATTAATTTCAAAAATCAACATAAGTCCATCCTTTTAATATAATTAGACAAATATGTCAATGCCTAAGGGGAGGATTATTATTTTTTTTTAATTATTGTTGTATTTAGCAAATAAACAATATAAAAATAACAAGTTATGAATAAAAATTTAGAAAATAAAAAATATTGGATTTATGGCAAACATGCCGTAAAAGCAGCCCTTTCAAACAAGAATAGGGCTTGTTACAGGCTATTTGCAACCTCTTCTTCCTTAAAGGAACTTGATATTGTAGCAAAAGCTAATCACCCAGATCTAGTCATATCAGTAGTTGAAAACAAAGAGATCAATAAGCTTGTAGGAACTGATGCTCTACATCAAAATCTTGCTCTTGAAGTTGAAAAATTAGCCGAAAAAACTTTAGATGATTTTTTAAATAATAACAATCAATCTTCCTGCATCGTAGCACTGGACCAATTAACTGATCCTCATAATATAGGCGCCATCCTCAGATCTGCTGCAGCCTTTTCTGCCGATGCTGTATTAATCACTGATTATAACTCACCTAAAGATTCGGGCACTATTGCCAAAATTTCATCTGGGGCTATGGAAATCGTACCTTTTATTAAAATAACCAACTTATCTCAATCACTTAATAGACTAAAAGATGCTGGATATTGGATAGTTGGTTTAGAAGGAACCTCTCCTACTCAGCTAGACAAAGTTAAACTTGATGGAAAAATCGTACTAGTAATGGGATCAGAAGGAACCGGACTTAGAAGATTAACTAAAGATACATGTGATATTCTAGCAAAGCTCCCCATCAACCCAGCCATGGAAAGCCTCAATGTCTCTAACGCAGCAGCGATTGCATTGTATGAATGTTACAAGCAGAATAATAACTAATCAGCACTATGCTTCTTCACAAACTTTACAATCAAAGGTAGTATCTCTTCTTTATATCTTCTACCGCTAAAGATACCGTAATGACCTACTCCATTCTGCAAATGATATTGTTTTTTATCATCTTTAAGACCAGAACATAGGGCTAAGCCAGCCTTAGTTTGACCAATTCCTGTGATATCATCTTTCTCGCCTTCTATACCAAACATAGCTGTTTTAGTAATTAAAGAAGGATCTATTTTTCTACCACGAGATTTCATTTTACCCAAAGCTAGATCATGATTTTTAAAGATACTCTTAATTGTTTGCATATAGAATTCAGCACTCATATCCATCACAGAAAAATACTCATCATAGAAATTACGTTGCAAAGCTACTTTATCAGTCTCATTATTAACTATCGAATTAAATAACTTAACATGAGATTCGATATGTCTTTGTGGATTCATCATGATAAAACCTGCTAATTGCAGAAATCCAGGATAAACAAGCCTTCCATGTCCTGGATAACCAGCTGGAACTTTAGTGATCACATGATCTTCAAACCAATCCATATTTCTTTGCAAAGCAAATTTATCAACTTCAGTAGGGTTCTTACGAGTATCAATAGGCCCTCCCATAATAGTTAAACTATCTGGTATTTCATGTCCCTTTTCACTATAACAAAGCGAGATTGCAGCAAGAGCCGGAACTGCAGATTGACAAACCGCCAAAATATTAAGCTTAGGTGATAATAGGTCTGAAAACTCAACGCAATAATCTATATAATCATCTAAATCAAAAGAACCTTGTTCTAACGGCACATAACGAGCATCAATCCAATCAGTTATATATACATCAAAAAATGGCAATGCTTCCTGTATCGTATGACGTAACAAAGTTGAATGATGACCAGACATTGGTGAAATTATCAGTAATTTAGGCTGACTAATCTTTTGAGCTTTTTTAAAATGAATCAGATGACAAAAAGGCTTAGAGATCATTGTTTGTTGGATAATGTTTATTTTTTTACCATCAATTTCGCATGTTTTAATATTATATCCAAGTTTTGGATATTCTCTGGTAATCCTTTCTAACATTTCAAACGATGCATTAAACACTGAGTTTAAAGAAGTTCCCCTTAGGAAGTTATACTCACTTTGTTCAAAATCCTCATAATATTGTACCATAAAACGATAAGGCGCTAATGATGATTTAAAAAACTCTCTATATTGATAAAGCATGGAATTTGACGATGTAAACATCTTATTCACCTTTTTATATTATTGTTTCTATCTTAACTTAAATAATATACCAAAGGTGTGAATTTTTGATTAATTTCTTAAAATATTTACTTGATCGTCGCTTTACTGGACGCGCTGAACTTGATAATTATTTATAAAAAAGTAGAATTTGTCGCTATTTTTTTGTAATATATAGTTTATATCACTCATACTAAATGCAACACTTGCAACCCAAGAAGTAGTTTCTAGATTATTATGATGTTTATCTTCTATGATAGCGTCAAAACTAACAACAACACTATTGTCATCTGAAATAGTAGATGATTTGATTTTTATAATTCTATTAGCCGATCTTTGATATAATAAAACTGGGCTATTAGGATTATTAAGACTGATACTATCATAAAATTCTTTAAAAATATGCTTTGTAGAATTATTCTCTATTTTTTTCAGCTGATCTTCTAAATCATGATAACTATAGCTTTCTCTAACTTTCACATAATTACTAACTAAATATTCAGCAACTACTTCATATGGATCAACATTACCTATAATAGGAGAATTTAATACTTTGATGACAGGTTGAAAATCTATAGTATCGTCAAGAGTAATAGGCACTACAAAACGAATATTATCTACATAAAGATTATTAACAAATATCAATTCAGCAGCCGCAGCAATAACAAAAACAAACGCTAATAATAATGCGTAACATTTTTCTACCACAGGAGATATGTATTTCATCATATACCAATGCCTAGAATCAATAAAATATCTATTGCTCTGAATATAATCTACTATAGAAAGATTTAGTTTGTTCATAAAATATCGTTATTTGCCAATCATATTTTCCAATCTAACCATCTGGTCAAATTGCTCTGCAGTCAAAAGACCAGAATCTAGAGCTGCTTGCTTTAGAGTTATATTTCTTTTAAAGGCATCTTTAGCTAATTTTGCAGCATTATCATAACCAATATGAGGATTAAGAGCAGTTACAACCATCAATGATTTTGCGCTCAAATCTTTAATATGATCAATATTTGCTTCTATTCCAACCACGCAATTATCAGCAAAACTCACAGTTGCATCAGATATAAGTTGTATTGATTGCAAAATATTATAAATCATCACAGGTTTAAATACATTTAATTCTAGATGGCCTGAGGCACCTGCAAAAGAAATAGTAGTATGATTGCCCATTACTTGCGTACAAACCATAGTCATTGCTTCACACTGAGTTGGATTTACTTTTCCTGGCATTATTGATGATCCTGGTTCATTTTCTGGCAAATGCAGCTCTCCAAAACCACAACGTGGGCCAGAACCAAGCAATCTTATATCATTTGATATTTTAAATAAACTAGCAGCCAGCACATTAAGAGCACCAGACACTTCAATAATAGCGTCATTACTTGCTAATGCCTCAAATTTATTTGGCGCACTGACAAAAGGCAAATTAGTTAGCTCTGATATTTTTTTAGCAAAACTTTCAGCAAATCCCTTGCTGGAATTAAGACCAGTACCAACAGCAGTACCGCCTTGAGCCAAGTAATAAAGTCTAGTTAAGCACGAATTAACTCTATCAATTCCGTAAGAAATTTGTGCTACATATCCTGAAAATTCTTGACCTAAAGTAATTGGCGTAGCATCCTGAAGATGAGTTCTACCTACCTTTATAATATGATCAAATTCTTTTGACTTTGCTAGAAATTTTTCTTTAAGATAGCTGAGGTTTGGTAATAAGTGCTTAGTTATTTCAGTAACAACAGCAATATTCATAGCAGTTGGAAAACTGTCATTTGATGATTGACCCATATTCACGTGATCATTTGGATGGATTGGCTTTTTAGAACCTATTTCTCCACCAAGAATTTCAATCGCTCTGTTAGAGATAACTTCATTAACATTCATATTGGTTTGAGTACCAGAACCAGTCTGCCACACCACCAAAGGAAACTGACTATCATGTTTTCCTGCTATTATTTCATCAGCAGCCAAACAAATAGCATCAACTTTATTTTTATCAAGTAAGCCAGCTTCATTATTAACGAGGGCTGCAGCTTTTTTTAACAAGCCAAAAGCTCTAATTAAAGCAAGCGGCATTTTTTCGCCACCAATTTTAAAATTCTGCAAAGATCTTTGAGTTTGGGCTCCCCAATATTTATCTTTTTCTACTTCTATTCCACCAAAAGAATCAGTTTCTGTACGAGTCATATCTCTCCATTATTATTTTTTATCTAAAACATATGCGTATGGACAGTTTTCTAACACACTATACAGCTCATTACCAGTAATACATTCAGATCCACCAATAACCAATATACCATTTGGATTTAATACCTTGCTAAATTGATGCAATATTTTTACCACAGTCTCAGTTTCAAAATAAATCAAAACATTACGACAAAGTATCAAGTCAAAACTACCCAAACCTATAAAACTCTCAATCAGATTTTGTTTGTGAAACTTTACCATTTCCTTAACTTTGTCGTTAATATGCCAATCTTCACCATTTTGTTTGAAATATTTTAGTAACAAAGAAATTGGCACACCTCTTTGCACTTCAAACTGCGAATAACAACCAGACACTGCTTTTTCCAATACTTTTGAAGACAAATCAGATGCAACTATTTCAAATTTATATTTATGAGCCCATTCTGCATTTTCTAAAATCGTCATCGCCAAAGAATATGGCTCTTGACCAGTAGAACAAGCGGCGCTCCATATTTTAAAATTGACTTGCTCTGGATTTTTTTCAAATAATCTCGGCATCATTACTTTTTTAAATTGCTCAAATGGCTTTACATCCCTAAAGAACAGTGACTCATTAGTTGTCATTGCCTCAATCGCAACAGAAATCATCTCTTCGTCATTAGTGGATTGCATTTTTTGCACTAATTCTGACACATCTGCACAAGAGAATTTCTTAGCAAGCGGCATTAATCTAGACTCTACAAGATAAGTCTTGTCTTGCAAAAGATGAATGCCAGATTTTTTCTTTACTAAGTTTGATACAAAAGTAAATTCATCTAGAGTTACGCCCATTTTTTATTCCTTATTTAATTTCTATTAACCATTAACTGCACAACAAAATCAGCAACATTTGCGATTGGCAACATAGCACTAGCTAATCCCGCTTTGGCAACCGCCCCTGGCATTCCCCACACCACACTTGTAACTTTATCTTGAACCGCTACATACCCACCAGCATCAACTACTGCATGACAACCTTGCAGCCCATCCACACCCATACCACTCAACACGACTGATAATAATCGAGATTTATAAATCTTAGCCAAACTCCTAAGCATTGGATCAGCAGAAGGACGACAATAATTTTCTGGATTATCTTTAGTTAATCTAATTATATTACCACGATCAGCTTTATTAATAATCATATGATAATCTCCGGGCGCTACATAAATCACCGAAGGATTAACAATCTCACCATCGCTTGCTTCTTTAGACGCAAGCCCAGAAGCCTCTTTAATATGATCAGCCAAATAACTTGTGAACAAAGCTGGCATATGCTGAGTAATAAAAATCGGCACCTTAATAATATCTTTTGACTTTTTAAGATTGCTAAAAAACACTTGTAACGCCTGAGGACCACCAGTGGAACAAGAAATAGCTATAGCCTCCGGAGCAGATTCCATTTTGTTATTTCTAAGATTTATTTCTAAATTATTATCATTAAGAGAGCTACTACTAATCTCTCTAGCTTTAGCAGCCACCCTAGAAGAATGACCTAAAGATTTAACCTTATTAATTAATTCTAAATTGAAAAATTCAACATTATTCCCACTGGTTATTGCTGAGGGTTTTTCTATATAATCGGAAGCACCAAGAGAAAGAGCTTTAATGGCAACTGGTGCATTTTTTACAGTAAGGCTTGATACCATTACTATTTTAATATTTGGAGAAGTTTCTAATATTTTGGGCAAAGCAGTAAGACCATCCATTTCTGGCATTTCTATGTCCAAAATCAATACTTCAATATCATATTTTTTTACATAATTTAAAGCTAAAGAACCATTAGCTGCAGTGGTAATAATTGTAATTTCTGGATCAGAAGAAAGAGCTCGAGTTAAGAGGTTTCTAATAACAGCCGAATCGTCAACTATCATAACTCTTATAGGATCATTTGTAAAATTTTCTTTAACTTCAGACATTTAAATTACCTTATCACAACAATTATAATAAGCCCATTTGAATAAATTTACTTCTAACTATTTCAGTATCAAATGGCTTCATTATATATTCATTTGCACCACAATTCATTGCATCTTGAATACAAGAAACATCATTAACTGTAGTACAGAATAGTATCAAAACATGTTCCCAAGCTTTGTTTGTTCTGAATTCTTTTAAAAATTGCATTCCATCCATAATTGGCATATTCCAATCAAGAAGTATTACATCTGGCAAGTCTTTAGTACATTCTGCTAAAGCTTCACTACCATCACATGCTTCACGCACTGCAAAAGATAGCTCTTCCAAAATTCTACGTGCGAATTTTCTGACAACTTTTGAATCATCAACTACGAGACATGATTTCATTTTTTCCTCTTAATTAAATAAAAATTATCCAGCATTAGCACCAGATATTGTTTTTAGTACTTTTGTAATATCAATAATAATTAGTAATCTTCCTTTCAAGGGACATATTCCTAAAGAAAGATCTCTCCAATTTTTAGATAAATTCGTAGGACTAGTTACAAAATCAGAGGCAGAAAGACTAAGAACCTCCCCTACAGATTCAACTATAAAACTATATAGTTCATTTCCATGCTCAACCACTACACCCATGTTCTTTTTTTTAACTACCGTATCTTTTTTATCCTCTTCCTCTATGTTCAAGACCACTTTTAAATCTATGGCCGTTACAACACGCCCACGAAGATTTAATGACCCCAACACCTCTTTAGGAGCCAAAGGAATTTTAGTTATTTGTTGCGATGCTAAAACATCTCTCACTGTATAAATAGAAAGACCAAGCAAATGACCACCAAGTTCCATGGTAAGAAATTGTTTTTTTTCATCGTCTGTTCCCAGTAATGAGTTTTTATTTTGCAATACTAAATCATTCACCATTTTTATACACCCTCAAATTTGACAAAATTAGCACCAGGGACATTTAACTCTGTTATCGCCCTTAGCAACTGATCATGGTTAGTTTTTGAAATATATGCTTTTATATTATTACTTTTAACCACTTTGAAATTATCCCCCAAAGCAGAAGATAGAACAATTATCGGTATATGTTTTAATCTAGGATCTTTTTCACAAATAGAAGCAAATTCCATTCCATTCATTCCAGGCATATTATAATCTACTATCATAGCTACAAAGTTAGCATCTTTTTCCAATATCTCTAAGGCCCTATCAGCATTTTCGGTGGCTACTAAATCATACCCATGAATTAATAAGTTTTGTGGAATAATTTTTCTGAAGAACAAACTATCATCTACCATCAACATCCTTGGCAACTTACGATCTTCAACACTATCAATCTCATCAGTAGATTCAATTTTACCAAATACCGATTCAAAATAATAAGAAAGATCAACAAGATCTGTTGTTTTATCATTGATAATCATAGTTCCTATATAACCTGGAGTTGAAATATTAGATACAATATCAACTCTATGTTCAACTATATCAGAGATATCGTCTACCATAATACCAAGTATCTTATCTCTATCCACAAAAGAGATGACATGTTGAAATTGAGTTTGAACTTCAAGATCATCATCTAATTGGGTTAGATACATCAATTTATCTCTATATTGCACTATTTTACTAGTACCAGAATATTCAATAGTATTAACATCAATTTCTTCTAATCTTGATACCAACTCAATAGGTATTGCTTTAAGGGATTTTTTACCAGATTTAACAAGTAAGAATTTAGTCATTTTTTGATCTTTGCTTGGATCTTTAACTTCATCTTTAGCAGAACTATCTTGAACTTCATTATTATTAGAAACCCATCTAAAGATGCCATTTGGATCAAGTATCATAACAATACTACCATCACCAAGCAAAGTAATACCTGAATATATTTCTATTGGTTTCAAAATTGGAGCAACAGGTTTTACAACTATTTCCTCAGTATCGTATACTTTATCAACCACAATACCAAAAATAGATCCTCCAATTTCACATATCACAATATCCGATATAGCATCTACATCTAATTCATTATCATCATTAAATCCTAGAATTTTTGATAAATATTCCAAAGACAAAATAGTATTTCTAAGACGAAGCACCGGCCTTTCATTGATATTCTCAATCATATAACCAGAATTTTTACCAGTCCTTACCAATTCAAGAACGTTAATCTGAGGAATTGCAAACTTCTCATCTTTACATTGAACAATCAAAACAGACATAATCGCAAGAGTTAGGGGTATTTTGATGAAAAAACTAGTACCTTTACCAAGTTTAGTGCTTAATTCTATAGTACCATTGATTTTTTCAATATTAGTTTTAACCACATCCATGCCAACACCACGACCAGATACAGAAGTAATTTTTGCAGCCGTAGAAAAGCCCGCTTTAAAGATAAATTGACAAATTTGTATATCTGACATTCCTGCTAATTCTTCTTCAGTAGCCAAATTTTCTGCTAAAACTTTTGTTTTTATTCTATTAACATCTAGACCCTTACCATTATCTGATATTTCTATAATAATATGCCCACCTTGATGATAAGCTTTAAGCATAATAATACCAGTATCAGATTTTCCAGCCTTGGTTCTTTCTTCTGGCATTTCCAGACCATGATCACAAGAATTTCTTACCATATGGGTCAATGGATCTTTGATCGTCTCAATTAATTGTCTATCTAATTCAGTATCTTCACCAACCATTTTTAATTCTATTTTTTTGCCCAGTTCATTAGCCAAACCTCTAACCAACCTTGGGAAAGGAGTCCAAGCATTACTAATTGGCTGCATTCTGGTTTTCATTACTCTTTCTTGTAACTCTGAAGTAATATGACCTAAACGTTGGATGGGGGCTGAAAATTCTGAATCTTTCTGAGAACGGGCTATTTGTTGCAATTGGTTTCTGGTGAGAACTAATTCACTAACCATCAACATCAAACCTTCTAAAATATCTAAGCTAACTCTAACACTTTGACTTGAAGCGGTTGCTTTCACATCAGCTGTTACTTCTTTATTTTGAGTAGCTTGCAAACCAATATCTACCGCATCTTTCTTTGGATCATGAGCTACTTCTTCTGTCTTAGCTACAGCTACATTATTACTTACAGCTTCAGGCTTAGTCTCAAGAACTTCTGGCACAACTTCCACTGGAGCTACCACCGACAACTGCTCTACTACTGGATGACTATCAGGCAATGCAGGAGCCTCAGCATGAGCATCCCCGTGACCATCTCCTTCCATTCCCGCTGCTAAATTGAGCTTTTTAATTAGCTCGACATCATTTTCTGGTGGCTCTGAACCATGAGCCTCAAGATGAGCAACTATAACCTTAATAACATCCAATGATTCTAAGATAAGACTAATTGTCGTAGGAGTAACTTCAATTTCATGATCTCTAATTTTACCAAGAATATTCTCCCCAGCATGAGCCAAAGATTCCAAACGAGACAAACCAAGGAATCCACAAGTTCCTTTAATAGTATGCATTATACGAAAGATACTACCCAATAAATCTTGATTCTTAGGATCTCTCTCTAAGATAACCAGCTCTGTATCCAGCTTTTGTATTGCTTCACTAGCTTCAACCAAAAAATCTTTAATTAGCTCATCCATACATCACTCTTAGAATAACCTTAATATATTTATTTCAAATATATTAAGCTCTGATTTGATAAAAAACTTCTTCCACATCTATCATTTATAGCATCATAAAGTTAACACAAGGTTAAATTAGTAGGGATTTTGAAATTTGAATTCTGATAAGAGACGATTCTTAAGATTGATTTTTGTATTTATATGAAGAATGACCAAACAACTATTTACTAAAGTATATAAAATAGATACTTACAGAAGAGAATGTAAATATTTCAATAAAAAACAATCGATTAAACAATGAGAACAACTAGCGCAAGTCATTATTTAGTTTAGAAAAAATTATATTTTAATCAAAGGATGGTGCCCCTGGCCGGACTCGAACCAGCATGCCCTCATCAGGCAAAAGATTTTGAGTCTTCCGCGTCTACCAATTTCACCACAGGGGCATCTACATAGCAATATCAAGCCTTTAATCAAAAAGAATTTCAGGAGTGATACCACTTATATGAAGTAATTTTGATATATTGTCAATATGATCTTTCTAAAGAATATTGAAGTATTGTGTTTAGAGCATCTTTGGCATCACTTGGCGGAAAGGAGGCCAGATGACTTTCTGCCAATTTGATATATTCTTTGGCAATTTTTCCAGATTCTTCTAATCCATTAGATTTATGAATTATACCAATAGCCTTTTCTAAATCTCCATCTGTTTGATTTAGCCTACACATAGTATTAACTAGAAATTCGCGATCAAGAGGATCGGACTTTTCATAAGCTATAATAATTGGTAGAGTAATCTTGCCCTCTCTAAAATCATCACCTATTGATTTACCAAGCTCCTGTTGTTTAGCCGAGTAATCAAGCATGTCATCTAGAATTTGAAAAGCAATGCCCAAATAAAAACCAAACTTACGTAAATCCATCTCCAACTCTAACGGCAGAGAAGTAACAACAGCACCAACCTGACAGGCGCTGGCAAATAATTCAGCAGTTTTAGCTGAAATAATTTTTATATATTCTTCTTTTGTCATAGCGATATTATTAGTAGCTACAATTTGCATTACCTCCCCTTCTGCAATAACAGCAGAAGCAGATGATAATATATCTAATATCTTTAATGATCCATCTTTGACCATTAGTCTAAAAGCACCACTTAATAAAAAATCACCTACTAAAATACTTTCTTTATTTCCCCATTTTTCATTAGCAGTTTTATTACCTCTTCTAAGAGAGCTTATATCTACTACATCATCATGAAGCAACGTTGCCGTATGTATCAACTCCACAGCAGCAGCCAAAGCTATATGCCTTTCATCGTTATTTTCATTGATTAATTTAGAGCAGATTATAGTAAGGATTGGTCTTAGTCTTTTACCACCAGAGAAAATAAGATAATCAGAAATATCAAAAATTAATTTTTCACGTTCTGAAATTAGATTATTTATTAAAGCATCCATTTTTGCCAAATCAATTTCAAGAAGATGCTGAAATGATTTTAATTGATCTGGTATATTTGCTTTTGCTAATTTCATACTAATAAAGAACTTTTTTCATATTTAAATCATCAATTCCTTGATCCGGGCAAGTTATTTGATCGTAATCTTGCGGATCAATATTACCACCAGTTATTATTACTACCACTTCTTTTCTTGATTTTTGACCCTCCAGCCATTTATAACAAGCGCCAAGAGCAAGGGCAGAAGTGGGCTCGCATATGATACCTAGCATTTTGTTGATGTCAATCATGCATTTAACAATTTCTTTTTCTGTAACATCATAAAATCCATCAATTTGTTTGAGGTAATGAAACGTACGAGGAGACACACCAAGGGTTCTAGCCCCATCAGCGATAGTATTTGGAGCATCTTTAAACCTAAAAATTTCTCCCCTATCAAATGAAATATGAGCATCATTTGCAACAGCAGGCTCTGCAGCAAATAACTTAATATTATCTGAAAATAACTTTGTCGCCAAATAAGATCCAGCCGCAAGACCTCCACCTCCACAAGGAACGAATACTGCGTCTGGGTTATATACTTCCTTAAGAGCTTCGTAACAAGCAGTACCATTACCTGAAATCACCATATCATGATCAGAAGGAGGAATTAAATAAGCACCTCCAGCCGCAATTTCCGCAACTAAATCTTCAGTTTCTTGGCGAGTCTTAGTAATAATAATTTTGGTATTTTCATTTTCTGCTGCCCTTTGTTTACTTAAAGGAACATTTTCAGGCATGACAATAGTCGCCTTAAATCCAAACTCAGCACAAAGATGAGAAATAGCCTTACCATGATTTCCCGTACTAAATGCCACTATTTCTTTAGGAGGATTTGCTTGCTCTTTCAGCTTCAAAAGAACATTCATCACGCCCCGAGTTTTAAAAGCACCCATCTTTTGTTGATTTTCTAATTTAAAATGAATTCTATGACCTGTGAGAAGATCTAACTCCTGGCTTCTTACTACTGGAGTATAGTTTACGTAATTTTTAATACGATTATAAGCATCGTAGATAGATCTTGGAGATAAAATTTTCAATGACATTACTTAATTTAACTAACTTCTATAATTGTGATTTATTAAAACGCCAACCAGGATAACGAATCCCTCTCTATCCCCTACCCCAGTGACTTCCTCTGATTAGTAGACCTTACCCGAGCCGAAGGCGAGATTAGGCCGCCCTTAAGTCATGAGGATCCCCTTCCATTCTTGCTCCTATATAACTCACTAAAGCCAGTCGTGGGGACTTCCAAACAGAGCAAAATCCGATGGGGATCTCCTGATCAATATTTTCTAAGTCCTAAAGGACTTTAGAAAATCTAGTCAGAAGAAGTCAACACAGGCGAGCGCTTCTTCCCATTCTTTAATTAAGGGAGAACAATTTTTTCCCATCCTTGAATTAGGGTGATTTATTAAACATATCTATTATCAGTTGCGAGAAAATAAATCAAGAAGTTAAAGTAAATTTTTTATGCAAACTATCTTTGACAAAACAAGATACAACATTAGAAACATCACCACCCAATCTTGCTACCTCTTTAACCATTCTCGATGAAATAAAATGAGTACTCTCAGATGCTGGCAAGAAAATTGTTTGAATGGTTGGCGCTAATCTTGAATTCATACAAGATAATTGAAACTCATATTCAAAATCAGAAATAGCTCTAAGCCCCCTAATGATAATGGTAGAATTTTTACTTTTGGCAAAATCAACCAACAGCCCTCCAAACACTTCAACGGTCACCAACTTATTGGCTTTGTTATATTTAGCTATTTCTTGCTCTATTATTTCCTTTCTTTCTTCAAGAGAAAAAAAGGAAGCTTTAACATTATCCGTAGCAATAGCAATTATTAAGCGATCAGAAATCGCTATTGCCTTTTCAACAACATCAGCATGACCATTAGTATAGGGGTCAAAACTTCCCGGATAAATTGCAATTTTAGAGCTCATCCTCTCCCGCTTCTTCGCCCTGACTATCCTCTTCTGTTATTTGAGACCCAGCAATACGCACTGCATTAACTACCATCTCATCTTTAGCGACGCGGATAATTGTAACGCCTTGAGTGTTACGTCCTGCAATTCTAATATCAGATACCGGACATCTAATTAAAGTACCCTTATCACTTATTACCATGATATGATCATGAGGAGTTACTGCGAAACTATTGACAATAGTGCCATTTCTCTCAGAGGTAATAATATTTGTAATACCTGATCCACCACGATTAGTAACACGATATTCATAAGCAGAACTTCTCTTACCATAACCATTTTTAGTAATAGTAAGGATAAATTCTTCTGAAGACGCCAATCTTCTAATATCTTCCTGATCTAAAGCCCCAACATCCAATCCTTCTATTAATTCTTGGATCGAATCTTCTGGAGTTAGATTACCTAGAGCAAGTCTTGTATCTAATGGAATTTTCAAATAAGCATCTCTTATTTCCATTTTTTCTTCCACACCATTAAGCACAGACATTGAGATTACTTTATCATTTGGCGCCAATTTCATACCTCTAACACCATCTGATTTTCTACTCTTAAATACCCTCACAGCAGATACTGGGAATCTCACACATTTACCATTCTTACTTGCAAGTAAAATATGTTCTTGATCCTTACATAAAGTAACGCCGATCAATAAATCATCCTCATCCATTCGAATAGCAATCTTACCATTAGATGGAATATTATGGAAATCAGATAAATCATTACGTCTTACATTACCATTTGCCGTTGAGAACATAATATTTAAATTATCCCAATCTGCTTCATTCTCAGGTAATGGCATTAAAGTAGTAATCTTCTCGCCAGGCTTTAATGGGAAAATATTGACCAAAGCTCTACCTTTTGTAGTAGGAGTACCTTGTGGCAATTTATAGACTTTTAATTTATATACTTGGCCAAAATTAGAGAAGAACATCAATGGCACGTGAGTATTAGTCACGAATAATTCAGTTACAATATCATCTTCATGCATTGTAATTCCAGATCTTCCTTTGCCACCACGTTTTTGTGCACGGTAAGTAGAAAGTGGCACACGCTTGATATAACCACCCATAGTAACAGTAACCACCATATCTTCTTGAGGAATCAAATCTTCAATATCATACTCAAACTCACCAAGTTGAATTTCTGTTTTTCTAGGAGTTGCAAATTGCTCTTTAACTTCGATTAACTCTTGTTTTAATACAGATAATAATCTAATTCTAGATTCTAATATCTCCATAAAATCAGTAATTTCTAAAGCTAAATCCGATAATTCTTGATTAATTTTTTGATGTTCCAAACCTGTTAAGCGTTGCAATCTCATCTCTAGAATAGCTTTTGCTTGCTCTTCGGTTAAGAAGCATTTTCCATCTTCAATTACATTACCACGATCACTAACAAGCCTAATCAATGACTCAACATTTTCAGCCTTCCAAGCTTTTGATAATAGTTTTTCACGTGCAGCTGCAGCATCGGGTGCCGATCTAATTAGCGCGATCACTTCATCAATATTGGCAACAGCAATAGAAAGACCAATTAAAATATGAGCACGATCCCTTGCTTTACCAAGTAGAAACTTAGTTCTTCTTACAATAACCACTTCACGGAAATTCACAAAAGCAACTACGATATCTCTCAAGTTCATCACTTGCGGGCGACCATTATTAAGAGCTAAAGTATTGACACCAAATGAAGTTTGCAAAGGACTATAACTATATAATTGATTTAAAACAACATCAGCAATCACATCTTTTTTTAATTCAACAACAACCCTAACGCCGAATCTATCTGATTCATCTCTTAAATCAGAAACACCTTCTATTCTTTTATCCCTAACGAGCTCTGCAATCTTTTCAACCATTTTGGCTTTATTGACTTGATAAGGAATTTCAGTAATGATAATTGATTGGCGATTTTCTTTAAATTGCTCAATAGTAGCCCTACCCCTAATTAAAACTGAACCTCTACCAGTCATTAGAGCTCTTCTTGCACCTGACTTACCTAGAATAATCCCTGCAGTTGGAAAATCAGGACCATGCACAAATTCTAGTAATTCTTCAATAGTAATTTCAGTATTATCGACATAAGCACAACAAGCATCAATTACTTCACCCAAATTATGCGGAGGAATATTAGTAGCCATACCAACCGCAATACCACCACCACCATTAACAAGTAGATTTGGAAATCTCGAAGGAAGAACTACTGGCTCCGTTTCTTGTCCATCATAATTTTCTTGAAAATCAACAGTATCATTATCAATATCTTCTAAAATCGCATGAGCTGCCTTTGACATTCTAGATTCAGTATAACGCATGGCTGCCGCTGAATCACCATCCATCGAACCAAAGTTACCCTGACCATCGATCAGAGGAAGTCTTAAAGAGAAATCTTGCGCCATACGAACTAGCGAATCATAAATAGCAGTATCACCATGAGGGTGATACTTAGCCATCACATCCCCCACAATACGAGCAGATTTACGATAGGTCTTATTATGATGATAACCAGCTTCATTCATCGCATATAGGATACGACGATGTACCGGCTTCAACCCATCTCGCACATCAGGTATAGCACGACTCACGATTACGCTCATAGCATAATCGAGATAGCTACTTCTCATTTCATCTTCTACTGATATTGGAACTAATTCTTCGATTGATGGTTCTTGGGACAAGGAATTCCTCTCTTATTTGATTTTAAATATTTTAACAGAGAATGTTGAACTTGAAAAAAGCAGTGACACGGGATGCATCACTAGTTGGATTAAAGATATCCAAGATATACCAGAGTGACCAAGCGTATAAACCACTATAATTCAAAATAGCAACGCCTATTTTTTTAAACTATATAATTAATATATCACATAATTATAGCTTATGGAACTACATAAAAAAAATAATTTTAAGCTGTTTTGCACAAATATTTTAAATATGAAAATCAGTAAGTTAGATTTATGGCCACCTAAAAAACATAGATGACCATAATTATTCTATAGAAACAAAATTTAAGCTATTTTTTTAATTCTAGAAGATAGTCTACTCACTTTACGCGAAGCTACTTTGAAATTTAAAACTCCCTTTGTAACACCACGGAATAACTCAGATTGAGCCTCTCTTAGAGCATTTCCCGCAACTTCCTTATCACCTTGCAAAATCGCTTCTTCAACTTTTTTTACATAAGTACGAATTCTGCTGGTACGAGCACGATTTACATCTGTGCGAACTGCGTTTTTACGAATAGATTTTTTTGTCGATTTATGATGAGCCATAATTACCTTATTAAAACATATATTAAATTGTAGTTACAATTACTACTCGAATTATAGGCGCCTTGTCAATATAATTTTGCATCAACATCTTATTTAACCTGATTACCCGTAATAATAGCATCTCTAATCTGCTGCTGCAAATCTCCTAAACTCGAAGGAGAATGAGGGATCATGATCGTATTGCCATTGGAATTTTTTGCTATTTCTTTCAAAGTATCAAAATACTGAGCTATTAAAATCAAATTCATAACATCTTGAGTATTGACATTATTTACGTCTTTTTGAAAATCCGTTAGAGACTCTCTTAAACCATCAACTATAGCTTTTCTTTGACCAGCTATTCCCTCACCTTGAAGTATATGACTCTGCGCATCAGCTTCTGCAGCTTTAACCTTAATGATTTTTTCAGCCTCACCCCTCTCAGTTGCAGCAACACGCAGACGCTGAGCTTCGTTGATTTCATTCATCGCAGTTTTAACTTTCTGATCTGGATCAATGTCAGTAATCAAAGTTTTAATGATGCTATAACCAAAATCATTCATCACCTCTTGTAATTCAGCCTTAACTGCATCTGCAATATCATCTTTTCTTGAAAATACATCATCAAGCTTTATATCAGGAACTCTTGCTCTTACCACATCAAAAACAAAAGCTTCGATTTGCTTTCTTGCATCATCCAACGTATAGAATGCCTCATAAATTTTATCTGGTAAAATTTTAAACTGCACTGAGACTACCATATGTAAAAACACATTATCCAGAGTCTTAGTTTCAACTTTCACATCTAATTGCAAAATTCGCAAAGTTACCTTACCGCTAATAGTATCTATAAAGGGGATTTTGAAATTAAGCCCAGGAAAAGCAACTCTGATAAATTTGCCAAACCTCTCAATTAAATAAGCTGATTGCTGTTCTACGGTGAAAAATGATAAAAATATGACAAAGCCAATTAGGCCTAGCAATATTACGAAAGGTGAGATCATTATTAAAGCTCCTTGTATTTTTGTTGTTACAATTCTGCCAAGGCTATGCTAGGGCAGTCTAGTTGTCAAATGTTATAATGTCTATTATGATTTATATAACTCCAAAGCCATCTTCCTAGATTCAGATAAATCAACTATTGGATGCGGGTAATTCATACCCAATTTCACACCCGCTTCTTTTAAAACTAAATCAGGAGCTTCCCAGGGTTTGAATAAATATTTACTTGGTAATTTGGCTAATTCTGGTACGTATTTTTTAGTATATACTCCATCTTTATCAAATTTTTCACCCTGCAATACTGGATTAAATATTCTGTAATAAGGTGCAGCATCAGCCCCAGTTCCAGCAACCCACTGCCAAGATGCAGAGTTACTAGCAAGGTCAGCATCCACCAGACAATCCTCAAACCATTTCTTACCATAACGCCAATCAATCAGTAGATTTTTAACTAAAAACGAACCTACAATCATCCTTACTCTATTATGCATATAGCCTGTTTGCCATAATTCTCTCATACCAGCATCAACAATCGGAATACCAGTCTGCCCCTTTTGCCAAAGCTTCAAATGATCCATATTATTTTTCCAAGGGAATCTATCAAACTTATTTTGAAAGTTGGAATTAGCAAGATCTGGAAAATGATATAGTAGGTAGTAAGAAAATTCCCGCCACACAAGTTCACTTAAAAAACAATTCAAATCATCGCCAGCAGGATAGTTTTTTGCAGCACACCAAATTTGATTTGGTGAAATTTCTCCAAAATGTAAGTGAGGAGATAATTTAGAAGTAGCATCCAGTCCTGGGTAGTTTCTATTTTCTTTATAACCACCCAGCTTGTGATTTAAGAAATATTGTAATTTTTGACTTGCAGCCTCTTCCCCCACCTGCCAATAAAAATTATCAGCCCAGCCTTTCTTTGGTAGCAATCCTAAATCATCGATAGTGATTTGATTTTCATGATCTTTGATTAATCCTGATAAGTTTGGAATCCCATTAGCACAGATCGGTTCTTCTTTTTTTAAGCAACCATTACGGTAGTAAAAAGTGAATATTTTATAGTATGTTTTATCAGGCTTAGTAACTTCCCATGGCTCCCAAAGCAAAGAACCATTAAAGCTTTTAGCTTCAACGCCCATTTTAATTAATGATGATTTTATTAGACTATCGGATTTGATCCTTTCTGGCTCATAGCATCTATTCCAGAAAACTTTATCGATCTGATGCTTTGTTACTAACTCTTTTATAATAGTAAGCGAATCACCAATATAAACATTTAAGCAGCCGTTTAAAGATCTATTAAGACTGGTAAGCGAATGATGAAGCCACCAATTACTTGCACTTCCCATTAGATGTTGATCCAAAATGAAAACTGCCATTACCGATCCTTCGGCAATGGCAGTTTCTAATCCTGGATTATCTTCTATTCTTAAGTCTTGTCTATACCAAAAAATAGATTTATTCATAAGCGTTAGCTAGCACTTACCTTAGGTCTTGAAAAACCACCGCCAGCGCCACCGCCACCTGATCTCTTTTTAGGAGCTCTGGTACCAAACGGAGCTTTTGATGCTGATGGAGAACCACTTCTTTTCCAAGCTGGCTTACTGTCATATGATCTTTTTTTAGCATCTCTATTATCATTGACATGTTCTTTTGGTGCATTAGGATTCATCATGCGATTGATATCACGCCATTTTTTTTGATCATCAGGAGAAACTAAACATAGAGCACTACCACTAGCACCTGCTCTTGCAGTTCTACCAATACGGTGGATATAATCTTCAGGGCAATGAGGTAAATCATAATTTATCACATGTTTAACGTGATCAATATCAAGTCCTCTTGCTGCAACATCAGTTGCTACCATAATTCTATAATCTTGTTTACGGAATCTGCTGATTACTCTTAATCTTTGTCTTTGCATCAAGTCACCATGGATGGCATCTGCACTTAAATTCAAAGAGTTAAGTCTTTGAGCAATATTATCTGCACTTCTTTTAGTTTTAACAAAAACTATGATAGAACCTTCTCTAGAATTTAATTGATCAACTAATTGATCATATTTCTTTGCTTCTGAAGTGAAAATAATATCATGTTCGATATTTGGAGCAGGAGTCGTAGTACTACCAACAGTGATTCTTTCATGATTATTTAAATATTGCGTTGCAACTGTCATAATTTTAGGAGCTATAGTTGCAGAGAACATCAAACATTGTCTTTCTTTTGGTAAGAATTTAGCAATTTCAAATAATTGCTCTTCAAAACCAAGACCAAGCATACGATCTGTTTCATCTAAAACTAAAAATGAAATATTTTTAGTTGCAAGAGTTTTTCTCATCATATGGTCATTGATTCTACCAGGAGTACCAATTACCAAATTAGGTTTTCTTTCTAATTGTTTGAATTGCGGAACCATTGATTCACCACCAATAAGAAGAGCGATGTTTATTTTATTGTTATAGCTACATAATCTTTTAGCAACTGTTGCAACTTGAGCAGCAAGCTCTCTAGTTGGAACCATAATTAATGCTGTCTTATGAGGCTCATCAGTAATTTTGCTAATTAATGGCAATAAGAAAGCCATAGTCTTACCACTACCAGTTTGCGCTGAAGCTAGTATGTCTTTTCCTTCTAAAGCCAAAGGTATAACTTGAGCCTGTACTTCAGTTGGAGTTACAAAACCTAGTTTAGTTAATTGAGCACTTAGCTCAGCTTGAATATTAAAGTCAGTAAAATTTTTCATTTGGATAAATCTTCTATTTAAATTGTTTAAGATAGATATATACCATTTTCCAAATTTATTCTATAAAACAGAGTTTTGGGCAGACTGTTAATCCGCCTTGTCTCTTTCAAATTATTAATTAAATTTGGGAAATGGTATTAATCATTGGTTAATTGCTAATATATACAGTAATTATTAATATGCAATAGAAACTTTAAAATATCTTTGTGTAAAATTTTAAACATACTAAATTTAATAAACCGATAATATCGAATTTACATCGCAAGAGTTACGTTCATCACCTGTAAGATCCCTGGTAATTTTACCTTCTTGTAGCATGATGGTACGGCCTCCATACTCAAAAGCATGTTTGATATTATGAGTGATCATAAGAACTATAATGGTCCCCAAAAATAGGACAGTAAAAATGGCAAAATGAGATATAATATTT
>JYHA01000128.1 GCA_000970895.1 Candidatus Arcanibacter lacustris | reverse complement strand
AGTTGAATCAAATATTTACAAAATAGCTGCTTAAGTATAATATCGAGATGCTTCCTAAAAGCTTTGCGGATTTCCTCTGTTATACCTTCTTGTTCTAATAAAATAAAGCAGTCAAACCAGTCTCTTGGATGCTGTCTGTCTAGGGCGGCGCAAATCTTTCCTCCATAAACATCTGCAAAACTAAGGCATCGTGCTGAGACTCTATAATGGTCCCCAAAAATAGGACAGTAAAAATGGCAAAATGAGATATAATATTT
>JYHA01000127.1 GCA_000970895.1 Candidatus Arcanibacter lacustris | reverse complement strand
TAAATTAACTCGGATTAACTAATTTTTTTTGGTACTAATTTAGGGGGTCACTATACTACTATAGGTAGTATTGAATATGGAAATTTTTGGTATCAACTAGCAACACTTGGGTTAATACCTGGTACTTACGTCAATCTTAGCGGCATAAATCCACAGACAGTAGCTACAAATATGCCTAGAATTAATATGTTTCCATCTTTAGGAATCTTTGCTTATGGTAGTAACCAAGCTAATAAAAATTACTTTCAAGTAGGTTATACTAATTCAGGTAGCACTAGTTCGCATTTTCCATCTCAAAACTTTTTATCACCAAATATCGCTCTTTCTGTTGATAGTAAAATAGATGATGGCAATCCAATTGCTGGAAAAATTGTGGCTCGCGGAGCTACTGGGGTTGGTTTTCTTGAGGCTCTTCCAACAATCACTGGTTCAGCTACTCTTACAACAGGAAGTTCAACTTCATGTTTAGTTGGAGTTACTTATGGCACGGCCCCAAATTCTTATAACACAGCTGCATCAAGTTCTAGCACAGCCTGTCTATTACGCGTTGAAATGTATTATTGATTACGCGACTACAGAGTCAAGACTATTTGCTATAGACTTTGTAATTTTAACCTTAACGATTTTTTCAAGATATTTTTCGCCATCACTTAAATGTACAGCCTGCATATAAGGACTTTTACCTACTACTTGTCCTTTATACTTACCATTTTTTTCAAATAGCACTTCCATTTCACGACCAATCCATGATTGATTAAAGGCGCTTTGTTTTGCTGCAATTAAATTTTGCAGCCTTAGTAATCTTTCTGATTTAATATCTTCTGGAATTTGATTACTCATTATGGCTGCTGGGGTTCCTGGTCTTGGACTATATTTAAATGAATAACATTGCGCATAATTTACTTCTTCAACTATTTGCATAGTTTTTTGAAAATCTTCTTCAGTTTCACCTGGGTAACCAACTATAAAATCTGATGAAAACGCTATATCAGGACGAGCCTTTCTTAGAGCCTCAATATGAATTAGATATTCTTCGATCGTATGTTTTCTATTCATGGATTTGAGAATTTGATTTGAGCCTGACTGTACTGGCAAATGTAAGAATGGCATTAGTTTTTCACAAGTCCCATGAGCATCAATTAAATCATCATGCATTGATCTTGGATGAGAAGTCATATATCTGATTCTCTTAATCCCATCAATTTTAGCAACCATCTTGATTAATTTTCCTAAGTTACTCACCTGAGATGATTCATCAAGACCATTATAAGCATTAACATTCTGACCAAGCAAAGTAATATCCATAACCCCCTGAGATGCAAGAGCTAGCGCTTCACGGTAAACTTCCATTGTGGGTCTTGAATATTCCTCACCACGAGTATAAGGAACCACACAGAATTTACAAAATTCATTACAACCTTCTTGGATGGATAAAAAGGCTGAGACTCCTTTGACTTTGGCTTGCGGCAAAGAATCAAACTTAGAAATAGTGGGAAAATCAATATCAATTACAATTTTTTTATCTCTGGCAGCTTTTGCAATTAATTCTGGTAAATTTTGATAAGATTGAGGACCCACCACCATATCAACACAAGATGATCTTTTAAATATCTCTTCACCTTCTGCTTGAGCTACACATCCTGCTACTACCACCATCATGTCTTTATTTTGTGTTTGGCGGATGATTTTTAATTCCTTGATTCTACCGAGTTCTGAATAAAGCTTCTCGGATGCTTTCTCTCTAATATGACAGGTATTTAAAATAACCATATCAGCATCATTCATTGATTCATTGAGCTCAAAGCCCATGGGAGCAAGAAGAGTAGCCATTTTTTCAGAATCATAGACATTCATCTGACAGCCGTAAGTTTTAATATAAAGATTTTTTTTCATGATAATTGCGATATTTTGATTATGATTTAACTAATTTATTTGCTAATATAGAAAACTCTAGTATTTATTGCAAGTTATTTAATCTAAAGGATAGTTAATGTCAGGAAAAGCAAAATTCATTACCTTTGAAGGTATCGATGGTAGTGGTAAGTCAACTCAAGTAGAAATTTTAAGAAAATTAAATCTACCTAACCTCCATTGCACTTGTCCAGCCAAACTAGAAGAAAGTAATTTAAT
The DNA here is from genome assembly GCA_000970895.1 of Candidatus Arcanibacter lacustris. Taxonomy (GTDB): domain Bacteria; phylum Pseudomonadota; class Alphaproteobacteria; order Rickettsiales; family Arcanibacteraceae; genus Arcanibacter; species Arcanibacter lacustris. The sequence goes on along the minus strand of JYHA01000127.1, from coordinate 25,920 downwards.
CAGATCATTATTACTTGATAAAAATAATCATTGGGATGCAAAAACTGAAATCGCCCTTCATAGCGCTGCAAGAAACGAACTTGTCCAGAAAATCATCAAACCTAAATTAAAAGAAGGATCTAATGTTATTTGCGATCGTTATCTTGATTCAACTATCGCTTACCAAGCTTATGGAGGTTGTGCTGATTTAGAGATAGTCACAAAGCTACATCAGATATTAATAGAAAACTTAATGCCAGATCTAACCTTCATCCTAGATATTGATCCTAAAATTAGCTTAGAAAGAATAGCAAAACGCGCAGGAAAAACAGATAGGTATGAATTAATGTCGCTTGATTATCATAATAGGGTGAGAAATGGTTATCTTGAAATCGCTAAAAACGACCCAGATAGATGCATAGTTATAGATTCATTACTAGCTAAGGACGAAATATCTGCAATTATTTTTAGGAATCTAGAACAGAGACTGGGCATTAGTTTGTAACAATATGCCCATATCATCATTAGCTATATAACTCTTCCACATTGCTCGTCTCTGGTAGGATACCAAGTCTACGTGCTATTTCGAGATATCCTTTATCTGGAGGGAATCCTTCTAGCTTGACCCCTTCTTGATCCATTTTGACATTAGTCTTCATGTCCCATAATCTGCAAGTATCTGGAGTGATTTCATCAGCAATGATAACTTGCTCAAAATCATGGCCAAAAGATCTGCCAAATTCTAACTTAAAGTCAATTAATCTAATGCCACAACCAAGAAATAATCCTGTTAGAAAATCATTAGCTCTGATTGCTATATTTCTTATTTCTTCCATCTCAAAAGCACCAGCCCAGCCAAATGCTTCTATATGATCTTCTGTAACTAGAGGGTCTTTTAAATTAGTGCTTTTAAGGAAAAATTCAATAATGGGTTTTGGTAGGACCACACCTTCTTCCATGCCGAATCTTGTGCAAATATCACCTGCTGCAACATTTCTTATTACTACCTGCAAAGGTATCACATCTAATCTTCTGACTAACTGCTCTCTCATATTGATATTTTTAATGAAGTGAGTAGCAATGCCTAAAGAATCTAGTTTTAACATTAAATATTCAGAAATACGGTTATTTAATGCACCCTTACCAGCAACAGCAATTGTTTCATTAGTAGATGCTACAGTTACTTCATCTTTAAAATGAGCAATGATAGTGTCTGAATCCGGCCCTTCAAATAATATTTTTGAACTACCTTCATATAGTTGTTTTCTTTTACCGGAGAGATTCATTTTTAAGATAGATGCCATTATTTTTAAGAAGCCTCCTGCCAATTACCGCTTGATTTTCTGCAAGCTTTTCCACTTGATTTTTGAGTTTTACCACCAATCGTTGCAGTTTTGGTATATTCTCTACAATAATTTTTATCACCTACTTCTAATGTTTTAGTTACAATGATAGTACCTGAATTACCAGTGGCTGGATTATTCCAATTAGCTACTTTATCTACTTCAAAAATTTCTAGAGTATTTTGCAAAGTACTATTCATGATTGGCTTATCAGATTCTGCTAGAACCAACTCAATAGAATTGCTTGAATCATTTTGTGTCATAGGCGCTGTTGATGTTTGAGAACATCCCGTTACAATCATGGATATTAAAAATAGAGCTGCAAATTTATTGTTTTTCATATATGATCCTCATTTAGCTATAGTAATGATCTTAATATACTCGTAAAAATATTTATTAACAACAGGAATTATTATAAATATGGGACATCATCATTCTCACTCGCATTCACCTTCAAAAGCAAATAATAACTTAGCAATAATTTCTACTTATTGCTCGATAGTTTCTGTATTAATTATAATATTAGTGAAATTATCAGGATGGTTAAAGACCGATTCAATGTCGATACTTGCATCTTTAGTTGATTCACTACTTGATTGTTTTACTTCTGTTATTAATATGGTTGCCTTGAAATATGCGCTACAGCCACCTGATGATCAACATCGCTTTGGTCATAATAAGGCCGAGGATTTAGCAGGATTCATCCAGGCTGCATTTTTTGGAGTATCAGGAATTTTTGTTCTGGGAAGTTGCGTTAAAAGAATTTTTTATCCTCAAGCCATAAGTCATGATAAAATTGGCTTAATCGTAATGATCATTTCAACTATCATAACTTTATGCTTGGTGTTATTTCAACTTTACGTACTTAGAAAAACCTCATCAAACATCATAGAGGCTGATCATCTTCATTATAAATCTGATTTATTTTTGAATATATCAGTGATTATCTCAATTTTAGCTAGTAGATATTTTAATAGCGAGCTGATAGATCCAATCTTAGCCTTGTTTATTTCTTTATATATCATGAAAGGGGCTTGGGATTTACTGAAAAAATCATTTAAAAATCTCATGGATGAAGAATTTGACGAGGAAGAAAAACAAAAAATCATGAATGTTATTAATGCTCATGAGAAAATTTTATCAATCCATGATTTAAAAACTCGTTACGCAGGAAGCAAACCCTTCATCCAATTTCACTTAGTGATGAACCCAGATATGAACTTACGAGATGCTCATATCCTCTCTGATGAAATAGAACTTTCTTTGCTTGAAATTTTTCCCGATGCAGAAATTTTTATTCACCAAGATCCAGATGGTTATGATCGCTAATGGAATATATGAATCAAGCCCTAGCCCAAGCAAAGATTGCCTTTGATCGGGATGAGGTTCCTGTTGGAGCTATTGTTGTTGATACTCAAACCAACAAAATTATTGCCATAGCTCATAATTTATGTGAAGAGCTAAATGATCCAACTGCCCACGCAGAATTACTTGCAATTAGGACAGCATGCAATATTATTGGTAGTAATAAATTACCATATTGCGATTTATACGTAACGCTAGAACCATGCCCCATGTGCGCTACTGCCATTTCTTTTGCAAGAATCAGAAGATTATATTTTGCAAGCTATGACTTAAAAAGCGGTGGGGTAGAACATGGGCCAAAAATATTTTCCTCTAGTTCGATACATCACATACCAGAAATCTATGGAGGTATTAAAGAGAGTGAAGCAGGTTTGTTGATGAAAGATTTTTTTCAACAAAAAAGATCAATTTTTAATAAAAGTGATATAAAAAAATGAAAGACTTAAAAAATATAAATAAACATGGTATTATTTGGAACACAATTTTAGCATCGGCTTTTGTTATTGTGAGTTTATACCATTATCAAAGCAAAAATATGAAAACTTATTCCTTATATGATACTCTAGATAATTATGGATTTTCAACCATAGAACAAAAAGAAGCTATAGAAAACTTAATGCATAAGTCTTCTATAATTGCTATGGATGAATCTTTACAAGATAAGTTCCCGGTTAGACGTGATTATAAAGAATTAGTAAAAGATATCTTAGAATTTGTAAGGCTGACTCAAGAACATCTCACTATTAGAACTGGATCTCAAGAACGTTGGGAAGTTAAGCCACCAGAGTGGATGATGCAAAATATAGAAGAAAACTTTCAAAACCTTAAAATTCTGGGTTTTGTAGATGCAATAAAACCAACAAATACTACTATAGATACTTTATGTGTTTTAGGATCTACAATGAAAGGTATGGAAAATAGAATAAACTACTCTGACTTATTATATAAAGATGGTTTGCAAGTAAAGAGCATCATATTACTTGCAGGGGAACGCAAAGTAGCATTAGGAGTGGATGGCACCAAAGAAGAATTAACTAAAATTGCTGCTGATTTTCAAGTGGATTTTAGTAGATTAACCGAAACTCACCTTATTGAAGAAGTATATAAAAACTCTCACCTACATAACAAGCTACCAACTTATATTATTGATACGAAAGCTGGAGATTTGCCTAGACCAACTACACAAACTACTATATTAGAGCTAATAAAATGGTTAAAGCAACATGAGGATATCACAAATATTACATTTGTATCTAATCAACCTTATGTAAAATATCAAGAAGCGGTTATTAAGGAAGTATTGAGAAATAGTAATTTTCCAATGGATTTTGAAGTTGTTGGATCAGCTCGATCTGAGAAAGAACAAATAAAAGCTGTAATTGAGGCTTTGGGTTCATATATTTTTGCTAAAACTCCTGATGTTTTATTAACATTAAATAAAACTATAGATAATCCAGACCTTACCTTAATGTCATCTTTTAAAGAATTATATGCTAAGCAACCTCTTGTTTATCACAATTTAGAAACTCTATTCCATCATGATGCTGTGGAAATAACTGGATCTAGCAATAATCATTAATTTTACAATAAATGATTTCTAGATAATAAGCCCCTCCCCTGTTGTCATACTTCAGTTTGATAGACTCAGGATTGACATCAATTTAGTTAAGTGGCTTATACTTCTCCAGTTATTGAGATATCACTTTGCAATTCATTTGAGACATAAGCCTCTAAAGCGAATTGATCAGTATTCGGGATTTTATTATACACAGTTTGTGCTCTAATATAATGATCTAGAGAACCCCAATAAAGATCATTGGATAGAAATTTTTCAGCACCCTTATAGCTTAAAATCAAACCCATTCTGCAGAAAAAGTTAGCTTCTGGTATAAACTTACTAACATAATCATTTAGTTTTTCTTGCTGATTTTTATCAGCATACACACCTAAATAAGCAAAATCAAAACTCGAAGGTAAATGATCGATAAAATTAGCTAATTTAGTTTTAAAATTATCTGGCCTTACTTGAATATCATCTTCAAATATGATGACGTTCTTATATTTATTATCAACTATTTCTTTGGCAATCATAAAATTACTACACATAATGCCTAAATATTTGATATTATATTTATAATCAACCGGAATATGTTCAAAATTAAAGCCAAAAAGAGCGCTTTCATTTGGATTGCAAATAATAGAATATTTATGATAATATTTTAGCAACAACTGGTTGTTGTTAAGTTCTTTTCCGCTAAATTCATCGCCTGATTTTTGATCAATCACCTTAATATCATTATAATGGATAGCATTAAATCTTTCATATTTAATATCTAATTGATCAAGAGAGCTAGATACTGCCAACCAACGTTTGTGAGCATTTGCTAAATTTATGACATAAATTTTATCAATCTTTGCATTCATATCCCTAGACTCCTCAGTATAAGTATTATTTATACCATATAGCGTTTGATCTTCTTGCCAACTTCCCAAGAACATATCAGCACCAATAGTTTTTAGAGGCAATCCATGAAATTGATTGCTTACACCAAGTGTAATTGATGGATTGACTTTTTTTGCATTGTAAAACACTGCAGCAGGAAATATCACATCAATATTGCCATCTTTATTCATAGACTTATAACAGGCAATACTCATTGCAACTGGACCAGTTGTGACAAAAATTTCATCACTTAGGGTTTTAGGATGTTGGATATATTCTGGAGCATTCATCTTATCATTAAGATTTCTTGAAATAAGACTCACCATTTCATTTATCACAGGATGATTAGAACTAGAGGAAAAAAAAGCATTGCCAACAAAACTATCATGAAAATCAAATTCCTTACTATTGAAATAATTAAATGATTTCATATATTTAATTATGCTATGCGCATCAAAAATCTCATAATCAAGATCATGATATATTCCCCCATATTTTTGCATTGCCATAATACGCATTATATCACTTGCCTGCACTAATTTCCTAGCGCTTGATTTTCCCTCAATTAATAATTGTTCGATATTTTTATATAAAGGATGACCAAAAAATTCTGTAACTAACTTTAATTCAACATTAGGAAATGAAGATAATTCTTTAATCTCAAGATTGGGATTATTAGTCCAAATATAATGTTTGAAATTACTTTCTGCTTCATTCAATCTTTCGATACATATATTAGATTTACTAATGTAGAAATCTTTTAGTTTAATAGAATCTAAGTTCTTACTAAAATATACACTATGAGATATTGGAGGAATTTTATATTCATTACTCTGGTATGAATCAATATTTTCTAGAATATTTTTAGTATATGAAATCCAATCATAATTTAATTCTTGGGTAATGACTTTCTTGTCCCACCTGGAGATTCCTTCTTTTGGCATGTTATACTCGAATAAAAATGATAATATTATTGATGTTTTGAGGGAGTATATAATCTATATAAGTAAATTTTCTGTTAACTTTGAAACATTATACATAATGTGCAATTTTCCGCAGAGCAGAAGTTGGGATATTTAGTGATTCGCGATATTTAGTAACAGTTCTTCTGGCTATATTGATATTTTGCTCTTTTAATGCTTTAGCTATTTGATTATCAGATAGGGGCTTTTCCTCCTCATCAATCATTTTTTTAATTAGATGTTTGATGGTCGTGCTTGAATAATCATCTTCTGTATTTTCTCCCCCTACTCCAGAAGAGAAAAAATATTTCATTTCAAATAATCCAGAAGGGGTAGACATGAATTTATTGCTAGTGATTCTACTAATGCTACTTTCATGCAAATCAATAGCGCTTGATATATCTTTGATGGTCATTGGTCTTAGGTAATTAATGCCTCTATCGAAAAACTCATGCTGCCTTGAAATAATTTCAGTGGCAACTCTAAGGAGAGTATTAGCTCTCTGATCAAGAGCTTTGATCAGCCAATTAGCAGTAGATAATTGCTCGGATAAATAGTTTTTTTCCTGCTGATTGACCGTTTTTTTTCTAATTTCTGCATAATATCTACGATTTACCAAAATTTTAGGCAGGATATTATTATTTAACTCCACAATTAATCGATTTTTCTCGCGTCTTACAAAAACTTCCGGCTCCATATAGTTAGTTATTTGTGGGATGAATTTACTTCCGGGTTTTGGGTTTAAGCTTTTTAAATTCTTGATCATTAAAGCAAAATCCTCATCCGCTATATGGTGAGTTTTTTTAAAAACAGCCGCACCACCCGATGAAATTAATTGTAAATTTTCTAGTAGTAATTCGTAGCTCTCATCTAACTTGCCTAAATCTTGTAATTGCAATCTCAAACATTCAGCGAGATTTCTTGCAAATATTCCTGGAGGGTCAAATTTTTGCATCAAGTATAATACTTCTTCTAGCTCCTTAAATTCAACTCCAAGTTTAGTAGCTATTAATGTTAGATCTTCTTCGATATATCCAGCCTCAGTTAGTAGATCCGCTAAATTTAGAGCGATCATTCTTTTGTGCTTATCATGAATATCTAGATATATTTGTTCAAGCACATGCTCTCTGAGAGTTTTACCACTTTCATTATCTTCGATATTATAATCATCTCCATAATTATATTTGTGAACTTTTTGATATCTCAATTCGCTAGTTTCTACTGGGAGCTCTTCCTGTTCATTATCTTCATCTTGTTGACTTAATAAGGGGTTTTTTTCGATCTCTAGAGCTAAAAATTCAACTAGTTCTATAGTGGGTAATTGCAATAGCTTTATTGCCTGCTGCAAACTATTACTAATTTGTAACTGCTGCCCTTGTTTAATAGAAAGAGATGGCTTGTTAGACATAATAATACTTTATAGTTTTAAAATTAATGCTTGAATTTTATAGTAAGGAAACGAGATTAAAAAATGATTAAGACATAGACAAATATTAGGTTGATAAGAAGTTACTATTTGGCCCGAGAGTCATCATCACGTGAGCTAAATTTATCTTTCTTGAAAGATAAATTGCAGCGATAGGATCCAGGGCTGCACACTTCTAAAAAACAACCGCCTAAAATCAAGAAAATATCCTGCGGTTAGTCATCCTGGAGTTTTTATTTATCTTACTTAAAGATAAATAAAAACGATAGGATCCAGCTTTCTTTATTCCTTAATGAATCTTATTTGAATTTTTAAGATTTTTGTGGATCCTATCGCTCTTTTGTCTTTTTCAAAGACAAAATTCACTCCAGGATGACGACCCTCAAAGAACAGTTAATTTACTATCAGTCTGATAGTTAGCCACGATTATTAAGAGCAGCTTTTGAAATAAGCATTTACTTATTATATTAATTGTAATAATTTTGAGTAATGTGAAATCAATTATTATAATAGGTGTAAAATGACAAAAGAGATCAACTTTGAAGTTATAACAAATGAACTTAAATATAATGGTACAATTGAGGCTGATGATGTTAGCGATGAAATCAAGCTAAAGTATAATGGTACTATTTTAGATAAAGAAGTTGTTGAGCAATATATGTCATGGCGAGATGCAAATAATAAAACCATCATTCATAGTATAGTTGAATCAATAAATGAACCTGAATTAAAAGACAATCATTTTTTGACCAATTTATTAAACTATACTAAGACCAATAAGATCTCTTGCAATTTAAATGCTGAAGATAGCCATGGCTATGTTCCTTTATACACCGCAATACACACTAATAATATCGTAGCTGCAAATATCTTATTATATTTTGGTGCAGACCTTGATTATACCAATTACTTAGGCAATACAATTTTCCACCAAGGAGCTATTAACAAACAAGGTGAATTTATCTATAAGATCATGCAATATGTAGACGGATTCCAAAAACAAGGTATGAATATTTCATATAATCTAAATATCCAATCTAAATCAGGATTAACACCAATCCATATAGCTGTATTTAATAGAGATCTGGACTTAATATCGTCAATTGTCAAAAAATCTGATTTGTCGTTAGTCACCCAAAAAGGATATGGAGTGCTAGAAATTGCAGCAATATCTAAAAATTATGATTTAATGGATCCATTAATGAAATATAATGCAACGGTTTCAAGAGATGCAAGACAGGATAAGACTATCTTTCATATAGTGCTCGAAGATTTTGCATTAACCAAAGAACAAAAATTAGAATATTTAAAATTATTAGCTAAAAATGGACGTAGTGTTGATAAGGCCGAACCAAATAACGGTTTTAAAATTATCCATGATGCGGTATTAACTCAGTCTCCTGAAATTGTAAAATTATTTGTTGATCAAGCTAATGTTAATGCTGCTGCCTATGGTAATATCACGCCATTACATCTAGCAGCAAAAGCTGGTCTTGATGACGTTGCGCAAGTTTTAATTGAAAATGGCGCAAGAATTGGTGCCAAAACATTTAATGGTTATACGAGCATGCATTATGCTGCATTTACTGGTAATAAAAAGCTAATGGAAATGTTAGTAGCAAAAGACTATAGCAAATCATTGATTCATGAAAAAGATTATGTGCTCGGTCTTACTGCTAAAGATTATGCTGATTGGAGATTGAAAATAGATAGTCAATCAAATAGCCCTTATCTAGAAAAAATCCAAGAATTATATCCGTTTTTTAAAGATAACAACATCACCTCTGATAGAGAAAATGATGATTACTTTAATAATACCGAAGTTTTCAATGATACTTATCCTAAATTAATAGACCTAGCCAATCAAACCAACCCAAATCCCGTTCATAAACAAGCTCCCAAAGCATTAGAACAAAAATTTCTTTTAGAAATGAAAAATTGGGGCAAACTTTTAACTGAATTTGCGGCACTTGATCAAAAAGAACCTTCTGAACTTAAAAATGCCGAAGCTAAAATAGCATTCTTTGCTAAAGATGTATCTACGTCATCAATATTGTTAATTCAAGAATGTTTAGAACAACATAGCATAGCATTAATAGCTAATCTTGATCCAGAATTACCTGAATTCTGCACTGATCAATTATATTATGTCAACACCCACCAATGGAATGATATAGTTTGGGATTTTATCTAATCCAAAGAGAATAAAAGATCTATGCTTTATAAATTATTAACTAATTTATGCCATACTTATTGAGTATATTGGTTAATAATTTATAAGTGAGATATAATGAAATCATCTTTTTTAGCAACTCTATTGCTAGGTTCCGTAGCTTATCAATCTGGAGCTAATAATTATGGATTAGTGTCCACTAGCTCTTTTGTGGGATTTACTACCCAGCAACCAGAATTATCATATTTGAATCTCTTAACATACCAACCAACAACTCATTGCTATATTAATGACTATATACAAAATAACTACAACGTTGATTTACATACAACAGAATCAACGAAGAGCGATAGTTCAAATCATACTGATTTTGCTAAAGAATTATTAGCAAGAGCTACCATTAGTATCATATCTGGATATTTAAAGTCTAAAAAATCGAAAAAAAACCAAAATATATCATCCGATCAGCAAGACTTAATGGTTGATATCGTTAAAAAATCTCTTGAATATGCTTTTGAAGTAAGTTCTAATCCAGCTATAAAATATACTGGCACTACTATCGAAGCTCTAACTATCGAAGTTGAAAAACTAAACAAAAAACAAAAACTAGATTTATTAAATTTATTAAAAAAGGTAGCGAAAAAGGTAGGAACTAAATATCTCTTAGATAGCTTTGAAAAACCCTTAATTAAGGAGGTTTTATCTTCTATTGGAATAAAGAAAGGAATGACAAACGATTTAGCAAAACAATTGCCAGATTTTTTTCAATCCATTTTAAAAGGAACTGAGGCTTCTATAATAAAAAAGATTGGAAAAGAAACGAGGGAGGGCGTACCAAAATTCTTATCATCAATTTCCGTTTCTATACTTCAAGAAATAGTGACAACATTACAAGAACCTTCAACCCCTAGCTATCAAGCAAAAGAAGCAAAAACCTCACAAAAAGGAAGCCCCCAAATAAGTATCTAAATAACTTAATGTTGATATCCAAACGCACCTAGCAACAGTTTTAAATTCTGATGTTCGGTGCGTTGTAATTTTGGATCTTCTAAGACAATAAATCTTGCTAATTTTACAGCAGAAGCAAGTAGCTCTTGATGCATAAAAATATCGGCAAATTTAAAATCAGCAACCCCACTTTGTTTTTTACCAAGCAATTCTCCAGCACCTCGTAATTTCAAATCTTCCTCTGCTATATAGAATCCATCATTACTAGATCTAATCACGCCTAATCTAGCTTTAGCTATTTCTGATATGGGATAATGATATAGTAAAATACAATAAGATTGTTTGTTGGATCTTCCTACCCTACCACGTAATTGATGAAGTTGAGAAAGTCCAAATCTCTCTGCATGTTCTATGATAATGAGAGTAGCATCTTTCACATCAATTCCCACTTCAATTACCGTTGTTGCCACGAGTATTTTTAAATTTCCAGATGCAAAATCTTCCATCACCTGATTTTTTTCATCATTTGCCATTTGGCCATGAACCAAACCTACCACATCGCCAAAATTTGCTCTTAGTTCATTATATCTGGTGATGGCTGCTTTTAGAGATTTTTTTTCCAAATCAGCATCAGTATTTTCCTCAATTAAAGGACAAATCCAGTAAATCTTCTCACCCTTATCGATGATCTTATGCATGGACTGGGTGAGTTCCCCTTCTTTAGAATTTGGCATTACAGAAGTAATAATGGGAAGTCTTTGTGCTGGTTTTTCTTTAATCACAGAAATAGATATATCACCATAAAGAGCCATAGTTAGGGTTCTTGGAATGGGAGTAGCACTCATAATCAAAATATCACTATGAGGATTTTTATTAGCAAGAGATGTTCGCTGCTCCACCCCAAAGCGATGTTGTTCATCTATTACTATTAATCCGAGATTTGCAAATACCACATTTTCTTGAAATAACGCATGAGTGCCAATTACAATATCAATCTCTTTATTTTGTAATTGTTCTAACAATATTTTGCGTTGCTTTGCCTTGATTTTACCAGTAATTATTGCAACCCCAATGCCAAGATCATCAGCTATTGATTGGATAAAATTATAATGCTGGGTGGCAAGTAAATCAGTCGGAGCCATCATACATGCTTGCATGCCACATGATACCACATTAAGCATGGCAATTAGGGCAACGATAGTTTTACCACTTCCCACATCCCCTTGAATTAATCTTCTCATTTTAAGATTAGATCTTTGATCTTTAGCTATTTCTTCAATGGCTTTTTTTTGACAATCAGTAAGTGCAAATGGTAATTTAGCCAATAATTTATCCATAAGTATATTAGAATATTCAATAGCAATGCCAGGTCTAGTGCGCGCATCTTCGCCACGCGCCAGCATAATTGCAAGTTGGTTGGCTAGCAACTCATCAAAGGCCAATCTTTTTCGTATATTGGTTTGAGGATCAAAATCTTTGATCTCTTTTGGATGATGTGAGTTTATGATCGCATCATTAAAACTTGGGAACGAATATTGTTCTATGATATCTTTTGGTAGCCATTCAGGTAATTTAGGCAAGGTCTTTAAGGCATTAGTAATTATATCTATTAGCTGCTTATTGACAAGCGCATAAGTAAGATGGTAAAGAGGCTCTGATGCAAAGGCATTAGCTTCAGATAATATCTCCGGGTGAGCCATAGTTAACTCCCCCATATATTTTTCTACCTTACCTCTGATGATTACCTCCCCACCCATTTTGCTTTCTAAGAATTTAGGGAAGAAGTTGAAATAAATAATATAAATCATACCAGTATCATTACTACAGGCAATTTTAAAAATATTACTTCTATTTCTATAATGATAATTCTTAGCAAAGTTAGTATCATCTAGTATTACTTTAGTGACGATATTAGACCCCGTAATAACCTTGGAGAGATCCGGCATATATTGATATTGATTTAAATTATATGGTAGATAGAAAATTAGATCGATAATTCTTGTACACCCAATCCTCTGGAGAGCCTCATAGGACTTCGGTCCCACTCCTGTGAGAGTTTTTGCAGATTGGTATAGGGTTTCTAATAGTTTATGGGTCATTATTGCAAACTCTAAAAAGTTTAACTTTAACAGCTAACTTAGATTCAAACCCCACTCTCTATCCTTTCGTCATCCTGGAGTGAGATTTGTCTTTTTAAGACAAATCGAAACGATAGGATCCATTTTAAATCTAAAAAAGCACGGTTTGCTTTAGCAACTTTATGGATCCTATCACAATTTGTCTAAAGCCAAATTGTGATAGGATGACGACCCCGGATAATTTATCTTTTAAGACTAACCTTCCAGTTTTTTGAGCACTTCATCACTAAATTGGTAATTACCACATACAAACTGAACATCATCGCTATCTTCTAGCGTATCGATCAATTTCATCAGTGACTCAGCACGCTCTATATCGTCAATTTCAATATGATCTTTTGCAAGCCATGAAAGGCGAGATACTTGCGCATCACCAAATTTTTTAGTCAATACGTCTCTAACTTCGTTAAAACTATCAGGATTACAATGAATTACGTGAGAAAATTCATCAGACTCACAAGAATCAGCACCAGCTTCAAGCGCTGTTTCAAACATCTCATCCTCAGAAGAAACGCTTGCTGGATATTCAATCAAACCAATACGTTCAAACATGAAATTAACACTACCAGTCTCACCAAGTGCCCCACCTCTTTTAGTAAAAGTAGATCTCACATCAGATGCTGTTCTGTTTCTATTATCAGTTAGAGCTTCAACGATAAAGGCAACTCCTCCTGGAGCATAAGCCTCATATCTGATTTCTTCGTAATTATCGCCCTCTCCTACTGTGCTACCTTTTTTAATCGCATTATCAATTCTATCTTTAGGTAAATTATTAGCACGAGCAGCAGAAATTGCAGCTCTAAGACGAGGGTTGAAATTAGGATCAGCTTGTCCTGCTCTTACAGAACTGATGATTTCTCTGACTAATTTGGTGAATAATTTTGCTCTTTTGGAATCTTGAGCATTCTTACGATGCATGATATTTTTAAACTGGGAATGTCCTGCCATTTTTCTTCCTTAACCTCTTTGATTAAAACCAAGTCCCTTCAACATCAAATATGTTTCATGTAAAGGAAGACCTATAATATTACTATATGAACCATTGATAAAACTTACAAACTTAGATGCTAATCCTTCGATATTAGTTGCACCACTTTTATCTATACCCTCTTTGCTTGCGATATATTCATCAATTTCATATTGATCTAAATTTTTAAATTTGACAATAGTAGTTACCAATCTACTAGAAGATTTTACGATTTTTCCCTCCGCAAGGTAATTTACTGTGACTCCTGTATATACTCTGTGCCTAGCACCAGATAATAGCTTCAAACAATATAAAACATCATCATCATTAATTGCTTTAGGCAAAATCCTTCTACCACGGGCAGTTACGGTATCAGCACCAATCACATAACCTGCTTGATATTTTTGACTAACCTTATCAGCTTTGAGCTTTGCGAGCCTTGCAGCCAAATGATTAGGCAATTCAGCCTTTAATGGGGACTCATCAATATCAGCAGGATCAATTATAGTAGGTATGATTTTAATATTGGCAAGAAGACTTAACCTAGAAGGTGAGGCAGAAGCTAATATCAAATCCATATTGATTTACTTAAACAATAGGAGCAGGAGCAGTTTTGTGACGTATTTTAATACGCGCTTTGCTTAAATCATAAGGAGTCATCTCAACTGTGACATGATCACCAACTAATATTCTAATACGGTTTTTACGCATTTTACCAGAGGTATGAGCAAGCACTTCGTGGCCATTTTCTAGTCTGACTTTAAACATAGCATTAGGCAATAATTCAAACACTACGCCATTAAATTCAATAAGTTCTTCTTTTGTCATGTAAATATAATTTTATTAAAAGTTAAAAAGTCTGCTGTCTATTAGACAATATGTACATATATAGCACATAAGACTATATATGTACATGGGTTTTATCTAATATATTTTAGGTAGAAAATTGACCTTACCCTAGATCAAGCGCCTTCTATGGTCATGCCAAGAGCTTCTTTATATAAATCTAAAAGTGATTCTTGTTCTTCTAATTCTTCTTTATCCATTTTACGAATTCTAATAATTTGACGCATGATTTTTGCATCAAAACCAGTAGAAGCCGCCTCTGCATATACTTCTTTAATATCAATCATGATATTAGCTTTTTCTTGTTCAAGCCTTTCAATTCTCTCGATAAATTGACGTAATTGATCACCAGAAACTCCAGCCACACCCATGTAAAACTCCTTAATTTAAATATTATCAGCAAATTATAGTAGCTAATTTCCATTAGTAAAGTAATATTTTACAAGGAAAGACCACCATCTTTCATCACGCAATTCTTATTACAAATTTTTAATGCGTCTTCGGGATTATGCGTAACCATAATCATAATCATCTGATGTTCTTGTTGTATAGATTTTACCAAATCTATCATTTCATGATGTAAATCCAAGTCTAAAAACGAAAAAGGCTCATCCAATAGAAGAATTGGTTTATTGCGAACCAAAGTTCTTGCAAGAGCCACCCTTTGTTTCTGCCCGCCCGACAATTGATGTGGTAATTTTTTATTAAATCTTGATAGCCCAACCCTTATCAATGCTTGTTCTATGCGTTCATTTTGAGATTTGTTGATTTTTAAATTAGCAGAAACACCAAGCGCGACATTATCAAAAACATTAAGATGCTGGAACAAATTATGCTCCTGAAACAACATGTTAATAGGACGGTTATTTGGCGCGAGTCTTGCAATATCTTGATTATTGAAAATAATCTCACCTTTTGATGGGGTTAAGAATCCCGCAATCAAATTTAGCAAGGTACTTTTTCCAGCCCCACTTGATCCCATCACAGCCAAAGAATCGCCAGTTTTTAGCTCTAGATTAAATCTATATTCAATTCCATCTTGATATTTAAAACATAAATTTTTTAAAACTAACATGACAACCTTTTAGCAATAATTTTCTCTATTAGCCAGAACAATATAAAACTAAGCAATACCATAATTAAAGATATGACTGCTGCTTCTTCTAACTTATAATTACTAATTTTACTATATAATAAATAAGGCAAGGTAATTAAATCATGAGTATTAAATAAAGCAATAATGCTTAAATCTCCAAGCGAAATACAAATCGACAAAGCAAGTGCTTGCGATATTGATTTAGCAAGTCTTGGTAGGTAAATCACTTTAATAAAATCAAAAGACTTAATACCAAGATTATTGCATAAATAAATTTCTTTTAAACTAAACCCTAAACTGTCTGGCAGGATAATACTCACTACAAAAGGAAGGGAAGAAATAGCATTAAGCAAGATAATCAAGTAGAATGATATGTCACTTATAATTAGATATTTATTGAAAAAAATAAATAATCCAGTGCTAATAACAAAAATAGGGATGATTAATTTAATATTAGCAAATAATATGAAGAATTTTGATAACGTAGGTTTTTTTAAAACATAATGCACGTAAAAACAACCAGAAACTATAGCAAAAGCCATCATTAAACCCAGAATTCCCGATAAAAATGCAATAACCAAACTCTGCGCCATAGCCCTGGCAAGCTCTAACGATTTAATCACTATAAAGAAACTATCATTAAGGCCATTTATTATAATAGCAATTACAGGCAACACAGAAACAACGAACAAAATCGCAATCAAAACTATATCTAATATTTTGATTAAAACCCCATGCGAATAATCTTTGAAATATGATTTAACAACATTTGATGAAAAATTAAGCTTAGATACATTATATTTTTGCCATAATATCATTATAAATATTGATATTACAAATTGAATTAGGGCTAGATTTAGCGCCTTTGCGAAATCAAAATCAAGCCTCAAAGCTTGATATATAACCACCTCAATCGAAGTAACAGATGGCCCACCACCAAGAGCTAGGATGATAGTAAAACTTGTAAAACACATCATAAAAATCAAAATAGCTAAAGATAGCGCCACATCTTTCAAATAAGGCCATTGGATAATCCTGAATTTATTTAAAATACTTAGATTTAACTGACTAGTAAGAAACCAAGTTTCTTGTGGTATTGCATATAAACTATATAACAATATTCTTACAGCCAAGGGCAAACAAAATGCTAAATGTCCTAAGATAATACCAAAGATACCATATAAATAATAATCAAAAGATATACCTACATAATGCTGAAGAAAATTATTAATCCAGCCATTTTTACCATGTATGATGACAATACCAATAACAATGGTAATAGAAGGTAAAACGAAAGATAAATTAAGAAAATCTAGTAGTAAAGATCTCCCTAAAAAATTATTTCTACGATGCAATGTAAGAGCAATAGGCACAGCCAGAATAATCGTAAATAAAGTAGATAATGCAGCTTGTTTGATAGTGAATTTCACCACATATAAAAGATAATTATCAAAAATAATATTAAAAATCGAATCTTGATTAAAATTTATAATTAAGGATGAAAACGCTATTACTACAATAATAGTCAGTAATAACACAGCAAATAACGAAGGAAAAATCCTCATTTATTGATCAAGCTACCAAGCCATTCCTGCACCCACAAATTTCTATCTTTCTTTATTTGTTCATCGGGAGCTATTATAACTTTAGACGGAGTAAATATGCTTGAATATGCTTTGGGCAATATTGTATCAACAACTGGATACATGCAATTAGCTACAGCTAATTTCTGCTGAAAATCAGCCGATAAAATAAAATCGATAAACAAGTCTGCTAATTCTTGATTTTTTGATGATTTTAACTTAGCCATTAAGTCTATTTGCAAGAAATGCCCCTCATCAAACTGAGCTGCTTTTATATCATCATGATTTTTATGAATTATATTATAAATAGGAGAGCTACTATAGCTTAGCATCATATCAGCTTCACCCTTAGAGAATAAATTATAACTATCACTCCAGCTTTTAGTAACTGTTACAATATTATTTTTAAGCGCCTTCCATAAATCAACTGACTGATCTTGATATAATAATTTAATCCAAGCAATTAAACCCATTCCCAAACTCGAACTTCTTGGATCTTGGATAATAATTTTGATCTTGGAATTAGCAGCCAATTCTTTAAATGACTTTGGTGGATTAGAAAAGCTCTTACTATTATAAATAAAAGATAAATAACCATAATCATAAGGAATAAAATATGAATCATGCCAAGCAACAGGTAACAACAATTTAGATTCATCTATCTGGTGAGCAGCAATTAAATTCAAATCTAATATTTTATCCTTAAAATTATTATCTATACCCATAATTAAATCAGCAGGAGAATTTCCACCCTCAATCATCAATCTTGAAATAATAGTATTAGCACCATCAAAACTATGAAATTCAATTTTACAACTGCATTTTTCTTCAAATTGATTTTTAAGAGCAGAATTATCTTCTTTCCAAATACATGCAAAACTTTTGGTACTATAGATGATTAATTTTTTTTCTGGATTAACAGCAAATACTATAGTTGGCAGCAAAACAAAAGCAATTAATAATCTTATCATGATACTAACAACTCCCAAATACTAAGTTCCTTCAAATTATCAGGAGCTGATTCTGGATTAATAAATGCATTATAAATCTCTAAATCTGGTTGATTAAGCAAATAATCATATTCTTCTAATTGCCGATCAGTTAGTTTAGCTAAATGATTTTTGGTAAATTGCCCCAGCAATAGATCAGTTTCCTTGCATCCTCTGTAGTTACTACGATATGATAGTTTTTTAATCAACAAAGACTTATTCATTTTACACTTCTCTTTAAATGCTCTATTCCAGCAAGAGAGATAATCCTACCTCTGGGAGTCTTTTGGATAAAGCCAATTTGCAATAAATATGGCTCGATTGTTTCTTCAATTGAATCTTTCTGCTCAGATAATGCAGCAGCCAATGTCTCTATACCAACTGGCCCACCACCACAAGCATCTGCTATATATTTTAAATATCTATGATCATTACTATCTAAACCCAACTCATCAACTTCCAACCTGTTAAGGGCAGTATTAGCGATTTTTTCATCGATGATTTTGTCACCATTAATACTAGCAAAATCTCTAACGCGTCTGAGTAATCTCAAAGCAATTCGAGGAGTGCCCCTTGATCTTGTAGCAATAGCATTAGCACCATCTGGAGATATATTACTATTTAAAATATTAGCACCTCTTGAAATGACTTGGGCTAATTGATCACAATTGTAAAATTCTAGCCTTAAGGGAATGCCAAATCGATCCCTAAGCGGATTAGTAAGAAGCCCCAGACGTGTTGTTGCTCCAACTAAAGTAAATTTTGGCAGATCAATTCTAACAGTTCTTGCCGATGGTCCCTCACCTATTATTAAATCTAAATTATAATCCTCCATTGCCGGATATAATACTTCTTCAATGGTGGAACTTAAGCGATGAATCTCATCGATAAATAATACATCTCCTACATCTAGATTAGTCAAAATTGCAGCCAAATCTCCTGTTTTAGAAATCATCGGACCTGAGGTTGCTCTAAAATTCACCCCCATTTCTTTAGCAATAATACCCGCTATTGTAGTTTTGCCAAGACCAGGAGGACCATATAATAAAACATGATCAAGATAGTCTTTCCTAGCTTTTGCAGCGCCAATAAATATTCCAAGATTATCTTTTAATTTATCCTGACCGATAAACTCAGCAAATCCTTGAGGTCTTAAAACATTAGAAGATGCATCTTCTGGCAATTCTTCTGGATTTATAAAATCATTCTTCATTTAGCTAATTCTTTTAATGATAATTTGATCAATTCACTCAAAGTGACATCTTGATTTTTTTGGATGATATTATTTACCACCATATGAGATTCAGAGCCATTATAACCAAGGTTAAGTAGCGCCGAAATTGCATCATCCATTATCTCGTTAGTTTTATTATTAGAAACATTAAGCACCTTAGGACTAGATGTAAAATTACCACCTTTGTCTTTAAGCTCAGTAAAAATCCTATCAGCGAGCTTTGGCCCCACTCCACTTATTTGTTTAAAAGCATTTTTATCTTTAATTGAAATAGAGCTGGCAACCATTGATGGGCTTAAATGACTCAAGATAGTAAGTGCTAATTTTGATCCTACTCCTTTTACAGTAATTAATGACCTAAACCATTCGCGTTCTTCCTGATCCATAAAACCAAAAAGACTGATACTATCTTCTCGCACATGAGTCTCTATCAGCAAACTTACAGCCTCTCCTATATTTGGCAAGATATGTAGAGTGCGACTAGAACAAGACACAATATAACCAACTCCACCAACATCAATAATGAGATGATCTTTAAAAATTGAGTCAATAAGACCTTTTAATTTACCTATCATAACCCTACCTCCGCACATAATTTACCTATCATAACCCTACCTCCGCACATAAAGCCAACCCCACGCAACGCATACAACCCACTTACGTCATCCTGGAGGGAGATTTTTCTAAAAGAAAAATCGAGCGATAGGATCCATTCTTTTAAAATTCCAAAATGGATCCTATCGGCCTCTTGCGAGGCCTCCAGGATGACGAGGGGGGAAAAATCATCTTTATTAAAACCTATATTCATATTACTTCTCTTTTGCGTATCTAGAATGACAAATACAAACAGCCAGCGCATCTGCTGCATGTTCACTATCTGGAGTTGATCTTGGTAATAAAATCCTTACCATAGCTTCTATTTGAGATTTTTCAGCCCTTCCAACCCCTACCACAGTTTTTTTAACCAAAGTTGGTGCATATTCAGTCAGATCAAGCTTTAATTTAGCCATAGTCAACATGATAGCACCCCTTGCATGAGCAAGCTTTAAAGAGCTGCTAGGGTTTTTATTGACAAAACTCTCCTCCATTGCAGCGCTATTTGGCTTATATTGCAATATAATTTCCGACAGTCTATCGTGAATATCTTCCAGCCTATATTGGATATTTTGATTATTTTTGGTTTTAATAGTACCGCTTGCAATATAGACAAGCCTAGATCCTTCAGAGGAAATAATCCCCCAACCAGTATTTAGTAAACTTGGATCTATGCCAATTATTATCATATTTTTTAAAATCTAAAATGTTTATTTGGGCCAATGATACTAAACTATACGCATAAAGGCAAGGGCGTTAAGTTTGCTTTTGGAACTTGTATGCCCATTACTAGTAAAATCAAAAACTATCCTTTTGAAGTAAACATAACTTCTGATAAAGTAACGGGTGCGATATTATCTGACTCATTGCGCTCAATAGATTGGAAGGCGCGCAAAGCAAGCTTTATAGTTAAATGTGATGATTTAATATTTTCCCAAGCCATCTCTAAGTTGAAAATCTTGATAGAATAACCTGTTAGTTAAAACCCCACCATCAGCATCCTTAAGAAATCCACCTCACCACCAACATCCAAGAGAGAGAGAGGAACGCCACTCCCTCCCCACACGTCACCCTGGAGGGAGCTTACTTTAAGCGACCGATAGGGTCCATAATCATAGCTAAACAAACAGGAAATTAAAAAGCTGGATCCTATCGTTTTTATTTATCTTTAAGTAAGATAAATAAAAAACTCCAGGATGACGAACCGCAGGATATTCTCTTGATTTTAGGCAGTTGTTTTTTAGAAGTGCGCTGCCCTGCCACCAACATTGATTATCTTAAATATTTGACCTTACCACCCTTCAATTAATAATAAATTAATATATTTGCGCTATATTAGTAAATAATCATTTAATAATTATATTGGGTTTAGGTTTTTTTAAGTAGGGAGAAGGAAGATGAAAGAAGATAGTTCTCAAGTTGGTAGCTCTGCATCAATGATCGCGGCTGACGATGATTTAAAAAAAATCTTGCAAGGCATCCATGCTTGGCACTCAGAATATGACAAAGAAGATAAGAAGAATAAAGAAATCCCACAAAATCAATCGAATCCAACTCCTGATACAGAAACTGATAAAAAAAAAGAAAGAATAGACTTTCTGGCTAGCCTAGATGCTTATTATGATAAAGCAGAATCAAAATCCAATGGGGTTGGATCGTCTTTTATAAAGCCAGAAGAAAAAAAGGGACTAGATGAAGAGTTAAAAAAACATAGTTACTATCATAACGACGACCAAAATCCAAAACTAATAAATAGCACTGATAATCACACAGCCCTATCTTATAAAATTACAAAAGATCAAGAGTCAATCTCCATAGTTCATCATGATAATTCGAAAGATAAAAAAGATGAGATATTCATCTCAGAAGAAACTATAGCCAGACTTAAAGCACAAACCTCAACTAAAGATTCTGATCCAGTTGTAATAGCCGTCGATAGAGTTGACGATAATGGCAATAGAATGAAGGGTGATAAAGATTACCTGATCTTCCAATTTAATGAAAAAACCGGTAAGAGCGAGTTGATAGTCGAAGCTTCCGTTGATGCGGATGGCAATCCCAAAGGGCAAACCCGCATCCAGGGACTAGAACATATAGTTGAAGCACATGCGATGAATAAAGAGCATTATAAGGAACACGTGCTTGGGAAAAATATTGGCGTGGAGTTCGGCAACTTAGGTTTGTTGCCCAAAAAAATAGAATCAGAAACTTTGCAATCATTAAACAATCTGCCCGATTCTTCTATCGCTAATAGCCAAGAAGAATCTATAGCATTCGTACCAAGCAACAATCAGCAACAGCCGACTACTTTAAACCATAATGCTGATGTCTCGCAACAAAAAAATCCTAGCGTAAATATAGCATATAACAATCAAGAAAATAAACTTGGCATCGGTTCTAATTCATCTTCAGGTACCAATCCAGGCATAACAGCCCTGAATGTTCCTGGCGAAAAAGACAACACATACTCAGTAACACTTAGTAACGACGATGGAAAAACCCTCAATGTTTCGTTCCAACAAGATGAAAAACAACGTCTATTTAGCGTAGACAAAGAAAAATTAAAATCATTTCTTAAAGAGCAGTCTGAGTTACCGCATAATCTGCCGCTTAAAAAAGAAAAATTCCAACCAAATCTTGATGCGATTATTCAAGATCAAAATCATGATTTAACAGCAAAAGATTTTAATGAAATGACTCAAGCTATGAACGGATTAGTATTACAAGGAATAGCTAAAAAAGCAGAACAAAATCCTAGTGTAAATATCATTAATGCAAATCAACCAAAAGAAAGGGTTTTTTTGAGGTTGCTTGATGAATCCATGAAGGAAGCAAACAAATATTCTGAAGCCATAAAAATAGGAGAAGAAATAGATAAATTTTATACTTCTAAATCTCTTGATAGCAAAACAAGAGTTCAGCTTCTGAAATTAGTAACTAGATATGATGATAAAAATCAAAAACAAAAAGAAAGAGAGGCTTTAATAAGAACACCTAATATAGGCCCTATTTTAAAAAAATTTATAGATTTTAGAAAATCAGAAAATGTAGCACAAAATTCAGGGCCTTCTACGGCAAATAATGTTATTACTAATGAAAAACAAAGTTCTATAGATATACCACTATCATCGGCAACGCAGAAAAAAGAAGTAGCAAATCCAAATACACCTCCGCCTCCGCCACCAATAAATCAACGACCAACATCTTCTAATCCCCATCCTTTGACTTCAAGTGTAAAGTCAGGAGTGGCGGTGAGTTTGCCCGGAGAAACAGAAGAACAGACTTATGGGCGGGAATTAATAAATGCAGTTATAATAAAAGATGCAAAAGTAGAAACGGTTGAGAATATTATGCAAAAAATTGTCGAAAATGGTGGTGACCTCGAAAACATCATAAATAACCCACTAGGCGAAAAAGGAACAGGTTTATCTCCTTTTCATATGGCTATTTATACTCAACAAACTCCAGATATTGTAGTTGCTATGAGTACTTTTGCTGATTTTGACAAGAAAAATTATAACGATAAGAGTGCTGTTGATTTAATCAATGAATCTCCAAAGAAAGATGCGGCCATAGAGACTGGGAATAAAGCCTCCATTGATACGAAACTGCCAAATACACCTCCGCCTCCGCCTCAAAGCAATGCGAAAAGTGGAATTGCAGTACCATCTACCCATATAACTCCAACCGATGATGTAAAGAAAAGCACATCATCATTACCGAAAAATTTATTAGGCGCAATAACAGGACAAAGCCATACACTTCAAGATGCGAAGCAAAGGGTCTTAAAACCTAAAGAAGTCCAAATCTCCGCCTTCGAACAAAATATTATAATAGCCTCTAATATAGGGAACTCTGAAGTAACAAACGAAAATGATCGTGAGTTTAAGTTCGAGATTAGAAACAATGAACTATCTTTTGTTAAAGAAACAACAAATGGCAACAAACCTTATAAATTAACTAAAGATAGCATCACGAATTATCAAGATATTTTTAACAAAGTCGAAGATGATTTTGAATCAAGTAACATTTCTAAGGAAGATCAATTAAATACAAAGCTAAACAAGGTAATACAAACACAAGACGATAAAGACAAAGCGGCTGCAAATCAACCAGAAGTAGAAAAGACTAGTATTACACCGCAGCCAATTTCTCAAACCTCTGATCAAACTACAATTATTAATGATAGCAAATCATCATCCCTAGGGCTGGAGGATAAAACGACAAAGAAATTAAGCTCTATACATTCGGTGTTATCAGAATCTGTAACAAAAAGAAGAGCAGGCATTAATGATGATGAAGAATCAATTGACTTCAAGTTAGTTGAAAATAAATTATATTTTGTTAAAGACCAGAAAGATTATGAATTAGATAACAATTCTATAAAAAATTATGGGACAATTTTAAAAAACGTTAATGAAGAAATAACAGAAAAAAAAGATTATAAAGAAGGCGATAAAATTAGTATTGACCTTTCAAAAAATCAAATAGAAGAATTAAATAATTTAGTAAAAGAACCAACAAAAACAAATAAGATATCAGATAAAATTAAAAAAGCTTTAAGCAGCAAACTTTTTCCATCGAAGATTAACAAAGAAAATTTACCAAAAATAAACAGCCTATCAGACGAAAGAAAAAAGGACTTAGAAGCTATTTTAAAACTCAAGCCCTCTGCAGAGAAAAATCGTAGTATCTCTTCAGAATCAATTTCTTCTGAAGCTTCTACCGATAAAGAAAGTACTTTGTCTTCTCCCCCAAATTCACCTAAATCCAAAAACTCTAAAAGCTATCTAACTGTAGGCGGCACCGTACAACCAACTAAAGAAATAGCAGGAGACATAGCAGGAGATATAGAGTTGACTCAATTGACAACAAACCATAAAATAAAACGTCAGACTACTCATAACAAATCTGGTTATGGAGAATTGTCTCCACCTCCTAGCCCTAACGGAGGAAAGCCTCAAGGGGGAAAAGGAATGGTTTAATCATTCTTAGTTGGGAAGCACTGTGTTGGAAATAAAAAATTGTGGTGGCTGAACCTGGAATCGAACCAGGGACACAGGGATTTTCAGTCCCTTGCTCTACCAACTGAGCTACTCAGCCACAATTACGCAAGAAGTCTTAATTTAAAAAACATCTATTAAGTCTTATAAGAGTTTTCTAACTTATGTAATTGCTTACAGTCTCAGATTATTAATATTATATTTTATAAAAATCAAGCTATAATTAGTATATATGGAAATTATTTTAAAGATTAGTAGCATGGATGTTATGCCAATTAGGGATAAGAGGAATATTTTTCCACCTGACTTCCTCTGATTATGTAGAGCTTAACCGAACCGCAGGCGAGGGCGAGCATCGCCCTTAAGTTATTGGGATCCCTATGTGGTTATTGGAGGAAAGATTTTTCTAAAAGAAAAATCAAGAGAATATACTGCGGTACATCAATCCTACAAACAGCTCTTTCCCATCTTTCGTCATCCTGGAGTTTTTATTTATCTTACTTAAAGATAAATAAAAACGATAGGATCCAGCTTAAATCTCTAAAACTCTGTTTGCTGATAGATTTGATGTGGATCCTATCGCTCGTTTTGTCTTAAAAAGACAAAACTTCTCTCACGTGATGACGACCCCCCTTCGAGGAAGAGTTGATTTATTATCAATCTGATACCAAATACCAGGGCAGCGCACTTCTAAATAATAAACATCTTAAGTTAATCATGCGCGTAGTGCGTCGGTGGAAGCCCCTCTCCTTCCCACGCGGTCACGCCTTAAAGGGAGACTTAAGGCGACCGATAGGGTCCATAATCATAGTTAAACAAACAGGAAATTAA
>JYHA01000126.1 GCA_000970895.1 Candidatus Arcanibacter lacustris | reverse complement strand
CCCACAGAGGTATTTAGACAAAATCATACTGTTGCTTTCGCTGCTTGAATTGGCCTAAACATAAATTTCGTTAAATATTAATCTTAAGACCACCAGTTAATTTGATTAATCTAAAAAAATAATAAAAAGCTGTTTTATATTATTAAAAAGTTATAAATCATTTGATTAGTAAACTATTATTCTAAGTAAATAACAAATATTATAAAAATTAAAAATAGGTAAAGGGACATGACTGAAAACAAAAATTTTAGAAACTTAAAAAACAATGATAAATTTAATAAACAAGGGAGTAGTTCGGAATTTAAAACCGCAGCCGAGGAACTTAAGTCTATAAACCTTGGAAGCCTAACCTCTAGTCAAGGATTTCAAATTAATGGAGTTAATCAAGGTGATAAAACTGGATACTCATTAAATAAAGCAGGAGATGTAAATGGAGATGGTTTGGCTGATATTATTATTGGCGCTCCTAATGCTAACTCTAATGCTGGAATGACTTATGTGATATTTGGTTCTAATGCGGGTTTTGGCACAATTAATTTAGCTAATTTACAATCATCACAAGGGTTCTTTATTTCAGGTGACATACAAAATATTCAAAGTGGAACTTACGTGGCGTCAGGAGATGTAAATGGAGATGGGTATAGTGATTTAGTTATACTGCCAATTGAAAATCAATGTAAAATATATATAGTATATGGAAGCGCATCACCTTCTAATGTATATTTATCAATACTCGATTCTTCTCAAGGAGTAATCGCTAGCTATCAAACTGGTACTAATACTTTTTTGATAGCATTATGTGTAGATGATATTAAGGAGTCGTCAAAAAANAACTCTTACAAAATGATATAAAATATGCCATATTGTTA
>JYHA01000125.1 GCA_000970895.1 Candidatus Arcanibacter lacustris | reverse complement strand
AAATACAAGGCACTATCTCGGTTTTTATAAAAATTTTGGAACTAGCAACGACTAGTATGCTAAAAAACATGGGATTTGGTATAAGCAGCTCAAACAGTCAGATCCTTATTATTTAAAATCTATGGATATTATCAAGGATGATTAATATTTAACAAATCCAAAAAATCACCAAGCCCCAGTTCTCCAGTCAAATATATTACATCTCCTATTTTGGTTGCGCATCTATATATAACACTAGAACCTAAATCAATTAAAGGAGGAGATATTTGCCTTAATGCCATGTGGTATGCGTCTAATTTAATGTCATATGTTACAACAGTAAGTGATGTGGCTAGATATTCCAACATTTCAATTGAATATTTTTCATAACTACCAGTCTCAAATTTATCACCTTTAATTGCCAAGATAGTAAAGTCAGATATAGACTTACTGGCAATCATCGAATTAATTAAATTCAGCCCATAAAAATTACTAGCAGCAAAAATGGCAGTAGAATACATTCCCCTCGCTAATACTTCTCCATATTCGCTAGCAAATTTTGGATAATAATTGACACAATTTTGTATATTATCATTTTTACCATTTACCGTATCTGTAAGGCAACGAATCGCTGGCACAAGAGTTAGCGACGCAAAATGAGCAACAAGATTATCAATAATAATTTTCTTATCTAAATCAACATTGATATTTTCTGCATTTGCATTGCTATTTTCTCCACTAGCGATTAAATTGCGAGAATTTGACTCTTCTGGATATTGATACAACAAAAAAAGCGGTTGAATCTTTGCATTCAACAAAGAATCTGCATTATTATTTTCTGTATTTAGATTAACATTTTCTTCCTCAGCGATTAAATTGCGAGAATTTGACTCTGCTGGATTTTGACCTAACAAAAGAAGCGGCCGAATCTCTTCATTCAAAGAATCTATATTTTTACATTTAGATTGATCACAAAACACTGTAATTTTCCCAGAATCAAACACCATATTTAATCCATCGGCAAGATTTATATCGCTATTTTCTGCATTCGATATCAATAATCCGTTAGATTTTGCCACATCTAAATTGCCACTCTCTTTAATAGCTAAATATATCTTATAATATTTGCTAATTATTCCATTGTCCTGCAAGTAAGAATCAAGGTAGTCTCCTTGATTATCCACTACATTAATATCCGCTCCATGTAAAATTAATTTCTCAAATATTTTATATGATGTAAATTTATTAAATCTTTCCCTAACTGTGGATTCATCTTCGCTACCTTTATTTTTAAGTAGGGTACCTATATTAGAAAGCTCAGCAGCAACCATAATGGGATAATGATTGTCTGAAAACTTCATATTTGTATCAGCTCCTTTTTTTAACAAAGTCTCAACAAGCTCTGGATAAAAAATAATGCAATATGCAAGAGGGGTGTAATCTTTATTACCCGCTTTGATACCTACGATATCTAAATTAGCACCTCCTTCAATCAAAGCTTTTGCTACGCCCCAATGTTGAGCCCTTAAGGCAGTACATAATGGCGTTTCTCCTTGATTCAACGAAATACCATACTTATTACCATCTTGAATTTGAGTTACTATCTTGTCATCTTGATCTATTAGAGCATTTAAATCAGCTCCATTTGCTATTATTTTTTTTACTACATCGCTCAACCCATAAAAAGAAGCAATATGAAGAGCGGTAATATATTTTGATATTTTCAAATCTAGGTTTGGATTGAGATCTAAAATTTTTTAAAGCAAGATCTTGATTATTTCTTGTAAGGGCGGTAAATAAAGGCGTAAAAGAAGCACCGTTCATAGTATTGGTATTTATTCCTTGCTCTAAAAGAAATTCACGAATTGCTTTAGTTTGTACATTTTCATAACATGACATATGAAATGCAGTTACTCCCCTATTCTCATGCAAATAGTCCATCCCTCCCAATACTGATCCTTGCAATACATCCTTAATATTTGCGTTATTGGAAATCATTGTTTGAGTCAATTTATTTATAACATCGCTCGCCCTGTTATTTAAAATTTTATTCCCATTATGCATTACTCCGTTATTTGCTATTGCAAACAACATCTCTATTGATTCTCGAGTTAAAAAAGCATTAATATCAACCCCATGATTCAATAGAAATGCAGCAATTTCTACATTATTAAAAACACCAGAATTAACGAAAAAATATTCCATTAATTGCATTTTACTACCATTGTCTGGAAATAAAGATAAGAATTTACTAAAAATTTCAACATCATCTTGAGCGGCAGCAAAAATAAGCCCCTTCATGCATGATACTTTATTTTCAATTATCACCTGATTGGTATCTAAAATTAACTTAGCTATTTTCAGATATTCTATATCATTTTGATAATGCGAAATTTTAGATAAAGATTGCTCGAAATATTGATTGAGAAGTTCATTTGTTAAGCGTTCGCTATAATGATTTAATATTATTTGTATTGCTTCTTCATCACCTTTTTCAATAGCGGAAGACAATATTGATATTGGATTTTGTGCTTTAGATTGAACATTATATACTGACTTAACTAACTTTATATTATTATTATATTTTGTAGTCAAAACATCACCAGCAAGAACTTCGCAATTTTCTTTAATAATTTGATCAAAATCATCGACTTCTACTTTTGAAGAAGGTGCATGAGATTTCTTTTGTGATTTCTGTTTTTGTTTTTGGCTTTTGGCTTTTGGCTTTTTAGATTCTATTGCCATTGCTGTGGGCTCTGATTTTGTTTTTTCTTGAGACGCAAAATCATAACCATCTGGATATGTATTGAGCTTTTCCAGAAGAGGGGCATTATACTGATAATTATCAATATCTTTATACGAAATAATAAATAAATCTATATTATGAAGCGCATATAATTTATTTCTAAATTCAGTAGCACCATTTATTAAATCTTCATTAAAATAATAATGATCAGGGCCATCTATTTCAATATAAATATCATCTCTCACTTTAGGTCTTGTAACTTTTATATCGGTGCTAGAAGCAATAGAATTAGAACATTCTACAATTACATTAAAAGTAGGGTGTTTTGATGTAATAAATCCGGTTACTTTGTTTTGAATTCTACTAATTGTAACATCATTGCTATTTTGTATTTGCTCCTTGAATTCAGTAAATTTTCCTTCTATATTAATCAAGCCAGATAAATGAATTTGTACAAGTTGATGCTTTAAAAATAAATCATCAACTAAATCAATTTCAATTTTACTACTTAATATACGAACAAAATTAGCAATATTGGAGTCTCTTGGCAAATCGTTATTAATGCAAATCATAGTTAAGTAAAAACTACTGATTATTAATGATTTTTGATCAAAAGACCCTATTTGATTATCTGCTCTACTTATCCAGCTTTCAATCAAATCATTATTGAAAAATCTTAAACTCGCCATTCCTTGAATAGACTTGGTTAAATCTACATTATCAAAAGAATCGATAATAGGTCTTATTTGATCTACCCATGAGTTAAAAAAATCTTCGTCACGAAAACCAAGCTTAGATAAAGACCAAATAAGATTTGCAAGCACATGAGGATCATCTACGCTTTGTGTCTTTGCCTTATTAACAATATCTCTTACAAAATTTAAATTTTTCTCATTTCTCATATAAAGATTTACATAGACAAGACTCGTAAGTATTTTGGAGAAATCTACAGAAGAAAATTGAGGCAATTTGTCTAAAATTTTGTCTTGCAAATTTTTAACAAAATTATTGTCAAATATTTTTAAGTGTGATATTTCTTGAAATATCTGAACTAACTCTTCTGAAGAAGAATTTTCTAATGTCTTCGAGGTTTCAGAAAGCCATCTTTCAATATCCTCTATATTTAATGATAATATACGTTTCATAATTTTTTATAATTTTAATGTTAATATTTATTAAAATAAATTAACATTCTTGTAGATAAATGTCAATACCAAATTAAATAATAAATTAACTTTAATATTTTGCTTGATTTTTTAGTCTGAATGTCAAAAAGTAGTTTTTAATTTTAGTGGCTTGTATCTTTTGTTAAAAAAAGCCTATTTGCAATAAAAGATAAATAGCAACATAAAACTTGCTTTGTTATTTGCAAATAGAATTTTATTATGACTTTTTGTCCGATATTTTGCAAAAAACAAAAATTAAGTAAAGCGTTCGTTTTTCTTGCGATCCGAGTAAAACAACAAATATAATAAATTACTGAACTAGTCGTTGCTAGTTCCAATAATTTTTATCGCCAGATTTTGGTGTAATATTTCAAAATATCTTTTTTTGCATAGGAAATGGTGTAATTTTTAGTAAGCTTGTATAAGAAATCAAGATTTTATCAAAATTAGGACGTGACTCTCTTATTACTCAAATTAAGTTGTCAAAACTAAAAATCTACTTGATTATTGCTTATGGAGCTGTCAAAAAATAACTCTTACAAACTATGGTGAAATTGGCTTAATAATATAATTCCATTCTCCATGAAATTCATTACGTATAATATTTATTGAACTAAATTCTTCATCACTAATTTTAATACCTGTTGGATATATATTTGTATTAATGTCTGCTTCAATTTTAAGTCCGCTCCTTGTTCTGGTATTAGCGATGAGATTTACTATAACCTCATGGCTTATCAATGGTTTCCCGCGCCAGTTCATACTAATGTAACAAAACATCTTATGTTCTATCTTGTTCCATTTACTAGTACCAGGAGGAAAGTGTGAGATATGTATTGGTATACCAATTTCATTAGCAAATTTTTGCAATTCTATCTTCCATAATCTAACCCTACTTCCATTGCTACCCCCTCCATCAGCTGTAATCATAAGTTCCGTTGCATTTGGGTATCGCTCTTTTCCCATGCTGTTCCACCATTTGCGGATTGTATCTACTGCAAAAGCCGAAGTATCATGATCCGTACCTACACTGACCCATCCAATATTATTAGCTATATCATATACCCCGTAAGGATTGGCACGCCCTAACTTTTCATCTACAAAATCATAGGTTTTTACTTTTTCGGGATCACCTTTTGTTCTATAGGTTTTACCTGAATTTTTATATTGACCAATAAGTTCTTTCTTTTTTGTATCTACTGAAATTACTG
>JYHA01000124.1 GCA_000970895.1 Candidatus Arcanibacter lacustris | reverse complement strand
AGTTAACTAATTAACCACGTGGTCCCCAAAGGCACCCACCTTCATACTGGGCCTAATATTAATAAAATGGGTCATATAAATGTGATGGTGGCTATACTAATAAGCGTCGTTGTTTTGTGCATAATACTAAAAGTTTTTCAAAAAAAACATGAGAAAGTCGAGGGACTTGGGTCTGAAAGTCCTAATTGTAGGTTTTAGAATACAAAAACCTTAAAAAATGTTAATTGATATAACTCTGTAAATATGCTATAATCAACGTGAAATGATATAAATAGAAAAAGGTAATAAGTAGTAATTATATGAGTTTAATTAATCCTAGAGTGGATATAGCCTTCAAGAAAATCTTCGGTGTAGAGGCAAATAAGGATATACTTATATCCTTATTAAATTCCATTATATCACAAGAAGATCAAGTTGATCAGATTGAATTATTAAACCCATATAATGAACGTAATTTTAAAACAGACAAACTCACAGTTTTGGATATTAAGGCAAGAAACAAGCATAATCAAACTTATTTCTTAATTGAAATGCAATTAGCTGAAGAGCTTGATTATCCTAAAAGAGGACTTTATAATTGGGCAAGAGTTTATTCAAATCAAATTACTTCTGGAGAGCAATATAAAAATCTTAATAGAACAATAGCTATACATATCTTAAATTTTACTTTTATTGATTATAAAAAACAAAAAGGCTGGATAGAAACAGTACCTAATAAATATCACCATAGATTTGTGTTAAGTGACAAAGAAACCAGACTAGAGATTTTTAATGATATTGAGATCCATACTATAGAGCTTAATAAATTCCAAGCTATTCATGACCAGGAACTAAGTCAAGTAATGCCTAAAGTAAAAGATATGCTTGATAAATGGGTATCAGTTTTAACTAAATATGATCTGTTAAATATCAAAGAGTTACCAGAGAAGATCAATATACCTGAGATTAAAAAAGCGCTTAAAGTAATGCGTGAAATGAACTTAAATAAAGCAGAGAGAGAAATTTACGATTCTCACCTAGATTTCTTACGTATAGAAGAAGGTGCCTTTGAAGCAAGATTCGAAGCAGGAAAGGAAGAAGGTAAAGCAGAAGGCAAGATTGAAGGTAAGTTAGAAATCGCTAAAAATCTAATTACCAAGGGTTTTGATGAAAAATCAATTTTAGAAATCACTGGTTTAACTATTGCAGAAGTCAAAAAATACTTCCCAGATAATTGATGAAGCTAGCTCTAACCCTTTGAATCTACTGCCATTTTCCATAACGTTAATTATCAGAATAAAATCACGGATATTAATAAATTAATATCCGTGCAACATGTGCTCTTTATCCCTTCATCTCAATTTTTTCATATGATAACTCTAATTCTTTACCACAAAATGCTATGCCTATTGCTAGTACATCTTTCACTTGATGTTGTTTAAAAACCTGAAAATACTGTTTATCTTTAATTTGACTCAATGCTTCATTAGCTCTATCTAGCAATTCTGCATCATTTCTGGCTATTTTAAATTCTAACAATATACCATCTTTATTTTTATCTTTAGGGATTAGTACTACATCAAATCTACCCTTACCTGCTTCTTGGTTAGAATTGATAATATACTCTTCTCTCATTCCAACTACCAATCCTAACACAAAGATATGGAATATTTGCTCATGCGTATTGTTATTAAAATCAAAATAACTCCCCGTTTGCATAATATAGTTTGATAAATACATCTGAAATTTATCAATGTCTCCTTTGCTTAAAGCCCCAACAAAATTATCATATGACTCCAAGCTTATTGCAGAACTAAACCACCTTTCTACTATTTTATCATATACAAATCCTACTTCTTTATTAGGAATGGCAATTTTTGCTACAAACCTATTGCCACTTAAAGTATGTGATAGAACTTTTAAATAACCCGCATATAATAGTAAACTCCACAACGAATCAGTGTTAGTTTCAATTTCAGGTAAAATCAGGTTTTCTGCCAAGGCTTGCTCAATAATTTTACCTTGTAGTAATTCTTCAAATTGTTGTTTTACATTGGGTTTAGCATTACTAAGCAATTTAGTAATCAAATCATTACTTGAGGTATTAAGCCAATATGGTTGTAATTTACCATGGTTTTTTAGACAATTTATAATAGACCAAGGATTATATAATATGTGTTTCCCAATTTGATATCCGTTATACCACTCCCTAATTGCATCTACCTGAATATCAGGATTATTTGCTTCTTTTATTAGTTTTATCACTTCATCTTCGGTAAAGCCAAAATACTGACCATAATCTTCTCTAAGAAGAGAATATACCTCAATATTATTTAGTCCTGAGAATAGGCTTTCTTGAGAAATACGAGTAATACCAGTGATAACTGCCTTAGTTAAGTATGAGTTGTCCTTGAGAGCTTGACCTAAGATACTACGCATTAAATCAACCATTTCTTGATAATAACCCCTTAAATAGGCTTCTTGGATGGGAGTATCGTATTCGTCGATTAATAACACAACTGTTTTACTAAAATATAAGGATAGATATTTAGTTAACTGCTTTAATGCACTCTTTATTTCAGACAAATTTGCTGTTTTATTTAATATAGTAACAAATGTATTTTTTTCATTTATTGATAGTGATTCGCCTTCAAGTAAATATCTATGTTTTTCATATAATTGACTAAATAACTCTACAATATCACCGTAAGTCTCTTGATAATTAGGTTGTTTAATATCCTTCAAAGAAACAAAGATCACTGGATATTTATTTTGATGTTTTCCACAGAATTCTCGAATTTCAGAGATAGCTAAATTATCAAATAAATTGATTTGCTTATCCTTATTACAATCTAAAAAATAGGATAACATAGACAAATTAAGCGTCTTACCAAATCGTCTTGGACGAGTTATTAGAATAACTTTAGCTCCATCATCGATAATATCTTTGACAAACAAGGATTTATCGGCAAATTGATATTTACCTTCTATGAGTTCTTTAAAATCACTAATGCCTATTGGTAGTTTCATATTTTATCCATTTATTTGATTACATCAAGCTTAACATATTAATGTAGTGTTTTCCAGTTTTTTCATTTAAAGCGATATTGAACTTTTAAGAGGTCTTTTCTTGAGCCTTAATATCGTTTGGATAAAAAATCGCTCTCCCAGATGATGTATCAAGTGCTTTGCAAGCTATTGATTGAACCTGCTCTATAGCAGATGTGGTTTTATTGTTAAGTTCTTTTATTAAAACATCTTGCTCAATAATTTTTTCTTCTAAATGTTTGATTTTTTGCTCATATAATGTTTTACTTGATTCATATATTTGTTCTTTTAAAGTTATATTATGTTTGTATTCAAGTTCCAGCTGTTTCTTGATTCTTTGCTCTGCTGATATTACTTCTCCTTGCATAATAGTTGGAAAATTTACTACCTTCTCTTCAAGTTCAGACAAATATTGCTCTTTTGATGATATTTCATCTTCTCTTTTAACAATATCTGCTTTCATATCAGTCAATTCTTGTTCTAATTTAGCTTTTTTAAAATTATAAGCATCAATCTCTTTAGTTCGAGTTATTTCCAGATTATATTTATATTCTTCTTCCTCGCGTTTCTTTTCCTTGTCTAAGAATTCTTTTCTTTCCCGATATTCTACTTCTAAAGATGCTTGTTCTTTTAACCAATGAGATTTTTTATTGTTAATTTCTAATTCAAAAGCTAATTCTTCTTCTGTTATTTTATTATCATATTTTTCTTTTTCTTCTTGTTGGGCGATCAATAATGCAGATAAGCTACTAGCATTTTCCTTAATACCATATACTTCGTCTAAGTATTTTTGTTCTATTTCGATAGCTTTAAGGACATTATCTAATTTAGCAAATTCATCAACTAGTCTTTGATTAATAACATCAATTTCTTTAATTAAGTTGCTTTTTAAACTACCAAGATCGGCAAATATGTCTGCATTTCTATTTTGTACGGCTTTTGTTACTATTGCCATTTCATCACTTTGTTTTTTGCCAATTTCTAAATGGTGGTTTGTATCTTTCTTGGCAATTTTATCAAGAGCATCATGGTATGCAGTTAGGATTTGCTCCTTAGTATTTTTTGTTGTTATTTCAACTTCCTTCTTTTTAATCATATATTCTCCAGATTGTTAAATTTAATTAATATGCAATAATTAGAAGATTCATCATTTATCTAATAAAAATTACTATATTGCTGATTTAGAAAATAAAATTATCACTAGTAATTTGACTCATTTCAATCCCAAATAATGCAATCTCTTTATTATCCTCTATATGAATTATACTAAAGATATTATCTTCTACGGTAATTTGTTCTAACTTTAAATCACTAAAACTTTTAATATTTACCAAGTTACTTAAGTCGATTTTATCTAAGCTCAGTTTAAAATCACCGATCATCACGTCAGTTTTATTATTTGAAGTAAAGCCTGGCATTATCACAAATTTATCTTCACCAGTACCACTAAGTAGTCTTTTCTCTCCTGAGCCGTTCAAATAAATAACATCATCCCCATCACCTGAATCAACTATATCAAAACCATCGCTTATATAAATAATATCATTACCTTCACCAGTTTCAATATGGTTATCTAATTTAGAATCATAGATTATATCATTAAATTTAGTAGTTCTGATAGCTTCAATACCTTCTAGTTTGCAGTCAGCTTTATTACCTTCATCAACACTATTACCATATGATATTGATCCTTCTTCAAGATTAGCCTTCACCACTAAAGTTAGATATGCTAAATTAACCGAATCATTGCCTTCCCCACCGTAAATATCAGCAGTTCCTTTGATAATTTTAAACATATCATTACCTTCTCCTCCATAGAGTGTACTATGGCCTCTACCAGAGATAATAATATCATCACCTTTTCCTCCATCAATAATATCATTACCGTTGTTGCCTTCAAGCTTATTAGCCTTATCATCACCAGTTATGATATCGTCATAATGAGTTCCTTCGATATTTTCAACATTAGTTAGATGATCATTTAAACCATTAGGCTTTTCTACAATACCAGTAGTAAGATTTGCAACTATACCTTTGCCTTCTGGAAATATTGGTTTTGTAAATTGCTCTCCAGCATAACTGGGTAGGAAAAAATTATAAATTTTTACTTCCCTTTCAATTACCTCTTCTGCATAATATGCTGCTTTTTGATAATCAACATAGATTGCTGTATCAATGTCGCTACCACCGTCCACTTGATTTGATCCTTCTATAAGTATAAACCTATCATTACCAGATCCACCTAAGAGCCCGTTATTGCCTTTTCCTCCATCGATAGTATCAGCACCACCTCCAGCGTCAATATAATCATCTCCCTCAAGACCAAATAATTTATTTGCATCGTTGTTCCCAATAATTTTATCATCATACTTAGAACCAATGCAATTATGGATATCTTCATATGTATCTTGCCCGCCTGTAGATTTTTTACCTTGCCTATTAGCTAAATCAATCTCAACCGAGGCTTTGGCGTTTTGATAAGTAACACCATTAGTGCCAGCTCCTCCATAAACTAAATTCTCCCCTTGAGATAATTCAAAAGTATCATCTCCATCTTCTCCGTATAATTCGTTTTTACCCTCTCCTCCTGATAACACATCGCTGCCTTCACCGCCGTAAATCTTGTCATCCCCAGCCCCGCCATAAAGTTGATTATTTTCATTATCTCCAATCATTACATCGTCAAATTTAGTGCCAATAATTCTCTCTATATTTTTTAAGACATCACCTTCTGCAAAAGTTGCACCAGTATTTTTCTTGAGCTTTAGATTGAGATAAAGAGCTCTATCTGGTTCTTGTGAGTAATCAACTGTATCAAAACCCTCTCCTCCGTCATATAAGTCTTTTCCTGCACTTCCCATCATATAGTCATCACCAGCTTCACCATAAACTATATCATCACCATCACCTGGATTGATTTTGTCATTTCCAGCTCCCGCGTGGATAATATCATCCCTGCCAAGTCCTGCGATTTCATTATCATTATCATCACCTATAATTTCATCATCTGCATTAGTACCCACCACATTTTCAAATTCAGTAAATGTATCTTTTGCTGAATCATCATCTTTCAAAGTGGTCGACCCACTTTTCATGTCTATTTTCACTCCTTTGATTAAGCCTTGATAAGAAATAGTATCTTTTCCTTCCCCGCCAAAACAGAAATTACCAATAACTGATAATATAAGATCATCCCCCTCATCCCCGTATAACATATTATGTCCTTGTTGATCGATGATAAGATCATTACCACTACCACCATGTATAACATCGTCTCCTGCTGCACCTTCTAGCTTATTATTTTGATCATCCCCAGTAATAACATCGTTAAATCTAGAGCCTTTGACATTTTCCATGTTAACATAAGTATCTCCGTGGGCATAACCACCAACTCCTACTCCCTTACTAAGATCAACATTAACTCCTACCGTTGCATAAGGATGACTATAATCTGCAGTATCAGTACCAGCTCCACCGTCCATGTGATCAGGGCCTTCAAATCCAGTTAATATATCATCTCCCTCTTCTCCGTAAAGCCTATCTGTACCTGTTGCCCCAAATAAACTATCATTTCCCTTACCTCCACGAATCTCATCATCACCACCCTCACCGTTAATTTCATTATCTTGATCATCACCAATTAATATATCATTATATTCTGATCCTCCTAAGTTTTGAAAATTGATGAACTTATCACCTTCTGCATCAAATCCTCTAGCCTCACCCGTTTTAAGATTAACTACCACTCCACCAGGTGACATTCCGTATGACAGAGTATTTGTTCCAGGGCCCCCATCTATATAATCAGCGCCCTCTCCACCTTCGATATAATCATCTCCTTCTTCGCCGTATATTGAATCATCACCATTATCTCCGTAAATAAAGTCTTTATCACTCCCTCCATAAATACGATCATTACCATCCCCACCATGTAAACGATCTATACCTTCACCTCCATAAATCTCATCATCGCCAT
The DNA here is from genome assembly GCA_000970895.1 of Candidatus Arcanibacter lacustris. Taxonomy (GTDB): domain Bacteria; phylum Pseudomonadota; class Alphaproteobacteria; order Rickettsiales; family Arcanibacteraceae; genus Arcanibacter; species Arcanibacter lacustris. Next base: position 7,289 of record JYHA01000124.1, on the reverse strand, counting down.
CTCCTCCTTCTATAAAGTCCGATCCCTCTTTGCCTTCAATCTTATCATTACCATCAAGACCTTTGATATAATCGCTACCAAAAGTACCTTTAATGTAATTATCTTGATTGTCTCCAATTAGTGAAAAACCATCCAGACCTACTAAAATAAACTCACCAGCAAGTTCAGATAATCTAGCTTTGAGCGCTGACATCGTAATATTAAGTTCTTTTATATTAGAGGCTAATACATAACCAATTTGCACCCAAAAATCATAACCCAGATCATGATCAGTGGCAAATTTCTTAGCATTAATTAAAATTTCATCTAAAGAACTATTTAAGTTCATCTCATCATCAGTAAATGAATAAAGTGCTTTCGGAAAAATTGGCATTAAAGGACCTTGAATAAGTAGGTTTTTAGTAGCCCTGATTAAGTATATATCCCATGCCTTTTGCATTGAAGTAGAAGCATATTGTCCTACAGACTTAGACGCTCCTAACTGCTTAAATGGTTGCCCAGTAACTTTCTCAATGAAGTGAACTTTTCTTGCTTCAATATTAGCTCCACCAGGATATGATTTTGAATGATCATCAATGTCTGTAACTCCCGCCCATTGATATAAAATATTCATGATATTTTGCTGAATCACTTTGAGATCAAGAGCCTTGATCAACATAAAGTTCATTACTTCTGATTTTAACAGAGGATCAATACTCATAGCTATATGCAGAGAAGGTATTTGCCCATAACCTCTCATCATCGGCATAAATAATGTTTCGGGATCAATTTTAATTCCTTCATTATTGTCAAACCCACGATCTTCAGTCTTATTACTATAGGACTCTGTTTTTAACCATGATGGAATTTTAAACTTAGATGGCTCTTTTTTAGCAAAAAAATAATCATAGGCATTATTATAGATATTACTTACCAGTGAAAACGAGCTTGTTGGTTGTTTAACATTAGCTGAATCTGGGTTTGCATTAGCAAATGTATTGTCACTATTACTAGCATCATCACTGTTTTTCATCAACTTTGATTCACTAATAACATAATCATAGATGTGATTTGCTTCTTCTTTAATTGATAGTTTTAAATATTCTATAGATTCTTTTAAATCAGCTTTTTTCTGTTCATTTTGCGCAAAATAAAGTTTTAATAATGATTTGATTGATTGAGCAAATAACTGCTCATTTAAATGCTTTTCATCCTCTATCTGTGATTTCAGTTTTTCTATTGACTGTTCACTCAAAATATTTTGTTCTTTTAAATATTTAGCTCTAAATTCTTTTCTTAATTCATCTATATCTTTTTTTTCCCTTACCATAGATGCTTTGTTTATTTTTTCTGCAGCCGATGCAATTTCTTTTTTACAGTTTTCTTCTAGTTTTTTAAGCTTTATATTATATTCACTCTCCGTAATACCATGTTTTATAAACTTGGTTCTTAGGTCTTGTGCTTTTTTCTTACTTGCTTCTTTGATTTTCTCACTGATTTTCTTAATTTTTAGAGCGCTTTCTTGAATATAACTTTCATGAACATCTGCTTTCTGTTGTTCAAAATTATCATTTAAATATTTTAATTTAGCTGACTTTGCCTCATCTTCATAATTTGAAGATTTTTTTATCTGATCATACTCAATATCAAACTTCTTTTGAGCTTCGATTTTTTCTGTTTTTTCTTGTTTTAATATTTGTGCTTCAAGACCCTGCTTAGCTTTCTCAAATTCTTCTTCTGGTAAATTCTTCAGACTAAGTTCAGCTATTTGCGTATTTAGGATTTGAAGATAACGAGAATGTATATCATCTTTTTGTTGCTGAAATTTACTCTTTAATTCTTTAATAGCATTAGTTTTTGCTTTGTCATTTTTATCATCAACATCTTTTGCTATTTTTGACACCAAATTATTAATCGTTTTTTTAAATAGTTCATCACTCATTGTGGCTATGTTTTTTAAAGCCTGTTGTGATTCAGAAAACTCTTTTTCAATTACTTGTTGTTTATATTTAAAAATCTTGGCTGTTACTTTCTCAATATATGCTTCTGTTTTTAGCATAATAGTTTCTCTAACCCAGTCTCCTTCTATTTTATTAGTATAAACTTCTTTGCTTTTAAGACTTAACTCTTCAAACATATATTTAGAAAATTCAAGCAAATCTTTTTTAATCTTTTTATAAGCAGCATCACCTTCTATTTTTCTCTTACCCTTATACCATGAGTTCATATCATCATTGGCATAATGTACATCATAGACCTTACAATATTTTCCGTTTTCATAGCTAAAGCTAGAACTCTCAGAAATCAAGTTACCTTCTATTTCTTGATCTTCTTTACTAGTCTTTAGAGAAATACTCTTAATACCAAGTCTGCTTAAGCTGCTTAATTCTTCTTTTTCACTATAGCCATTACCATTTAAATCCTGCCATATTAATAACTCATGAAATGCTTTATCGTTTTTATCAATCACCCCGTCATTATTACTATCAAGCATTGCTAGTTTATAGAAAGCGCTAGTGATATCATCACCAAATAATTCAGTAATATCATCTATTTTACCATTACCATTTAAGTCACGAGCAAGTTGTCCTTCTTCTGCTCCCGCCCAGCCTATTTTTTCAACAAAACCATCATTATCAATATCAAAATAAGCTAAAGAATCCTTATATGAAAGAAGCTCGAGTCCATCACATTTAAGATCAAATACTAATGGACTTACATGAGATCTTGCATATCTCACTGCTCCTCTTAATGTTCCTGCCCATTTAGCAGAAGAAGATCTGCCCCAGGCATCTGCCATCTTAGGACCATAATTATTACCATATTGAGAGTTAGAAAAGGCACCCCCATTCATTCTGTTATAAGCTCCGGAGTAAGAATTCCAAAAATTATTTCCAGAGCTAAATGAATTAGCAAATTGCCCACGTGCATTAGCATAACTTCGATAATACTCAAAACCATTTGCAGTTGATCCTCTTGAATATTGCCAAGTTGGATCATTCACAAAGCCATTTGATGAGGATCTTGAGCCAAATAAAGGATCACTAGTTCTGCTAAAGCCAAATGGGTCAAATCTAGCATTATTACTAGTTGGACTGTAACTAGAGCTGAAAGGCTCGTGCCTGCCTGAACTTGAGCTAGAATCTGGTCTAAATGTCGGCGTCCAACTAGGCCAACTAGGAGAAGGTGATGGCGAAGATTTAGGTTGCGAGGAAGGAAAACCACTAGGAAATGGTATTGGCGTAAATGTTGGTTGAAAAGACGGCGTAGCTGTTGGTTGAGTAGGTTGATTCCAAGGAAAATTGAAATTAGGCCCTTTAGTAGGTGAAGATGCGCTTGGCTGATTCCAAGGAGAATTAGGTTGGTTATTAAAGCTTGGTGTTGAACCTTTAAATGGAGTTGGAGTTGGAGTGGGCGCCGGATTAAAACCTGGGTTAAAACCTGGATTAAAGTTAGGAGTTGATTTAGGTATATTGTTAGGCGCATTATTTTGCCCCATACCAAATGGAGCCTTAATAGGCGAGGATGTTGGTGTGGGAGTTGACCCAGACGTAGGTGATGAGCTAGGCGTTGGAATAGGTGCTTGGTTATTACCACCTATTGGCATTTTAATTGGTGATTGCGATGATGTCGGTGTTTGACTATTATATATAGGTGTTTGGCTGTTACCCGCGCCCACAGGAGTTTTAATTGGCGATTGCGATGGAGACGTAGTTGGGATTGGTGCTTGGCTAGAGGTAGGAGATTTAATCGGTGTCGATCCCGTACCGCTGGGTCCTTTTATAGGGCTTTGGCTGGGTACATTACCACTAGGACCCTTAATCGGAGTCGGAGAAGGTGCGCTACTAGTAGGTCCTTTGAGTGGCTCAGAACCAGCAGTTGATCCAGGTACTGATCCAGATCCCGATCCAGATCCCAATCCAGCATTAGCGTTAATTGGTGCAAAACTTGGCATATTTTTAGAAGTAGTACTCGGCGCAGACTTAGAATTAACCGAAGGATGAGCAGAAGGATTGGATGCAGGATTGGTACTAGGGCTATTACCAAATCCACCAGTAGCTCCATGCCCACTAGCTCCACTAGCACCCCCACTATTGCCAGGACTATTTTTACCTAATGTTGGTGGCGTTGATGCGCTTAGTGAAATAGGTGTCGATGCAAAAGGATTAGATGAAGAAGGGGTTGATGGTGAGCTAGGTATAGGAGATGATGGCATGTTTTTGGATGGTGTCGACCCAATCGGGCCCTTTGTTGGAGATGAAGCAGGAGTTGATGAAGTACTTCCGCTATTTACACCAGAATTTAGTGGCATTCTGCCTGGATTATTCATATTGGCTTGATGAAGTCTTTCTTGCTCCTCTTGTACTTGCATCCATGTAAGTGCAGTTAATGCATTAAATGAATCCCGGTCTATGCCTTGATAATCAGAGTTAGAGTATGTTGATTTTTCTTTTTTTGATGAATCTTTAGCATATTCTTCGTTGTTAAATTGCGATTTAGGCAAAATTGTGAAATATTTTTCTCTTGTTACGTCATCATATTGTTCAATTACTCTATTTAAAGATACTCCATATTTAAAAGCTACAAATTCTGCTGCTAGCGCTCCAGTTTCAGTTCGAATTTGACCTTGATCATAATAATTAGCAATAATATGTTTTGCAGCCAATGTACCTGATGCTTTTAATGCATCTATTTTATCTTTAGCAACGTTGTTGATAAAATGCCCCTGACCGCCACTCGCATAATAAATAAATTGGCTAAAAGTAATGCAACTATCCTCTGTTATATGATAAGAACCACCTCCAGAGTCTCGGTGCTTTATTGCCAATCTATAGGCGTCTTCAAATTGTTCCTTGGATACTGATTGGGAATATAGGAATACTGTATTATCCCTATTTAGTGTATGTTCTGTTTCCTCATTTAAAATTTCACCCCAATCTATCGGCGACTTATGTTCGGAATTTTTACCAAAAAACGTTTGAGGATTTTTTCTATTTTCTGTATCCATGCCTTCTGGCACTATCCCATCAAATTGTACATAAAAATGTCCAAACATTGTTTTTGCATGATAATAATTGATTTTGTAATCACTCATTTTGTCTTTACTCCTTACGTTTTGTTATAATATGAAATTTTTCATTTCGTCTTTTATCTTCAAATACAATAATTACCTTATCTTTAGGCTTTACTTCACTACCACACGACAAACCATTCCAAACCTTTCCATACGTGCTTTGATTGTAATTAGGACATTCATTTAATGGCTTTTCCCATTCTTCACAATATTCCTTTATTGTAGGTACAAATTGACATGGATGTTCTGCTGCATAAATTACTGCCTCTAATATATCAGGGCGTTTAAGAATATATTCATTGACTGCAATCACTGCACAGTTATTAGCGCTTAACATACTACAATAATGAACAGCGTAATCTGTTGGGTATTCAGGAGTAGGTTTTCCAGAAAAGATATCAGCACACTTACTTAACTTCATACGCGACGGAGGACAAGGTTTGCCATTGTAAGTACCTGATACGTTACCTTGTTCATCATATTGACAAGCTTTATTAAATGCCTCATCTGTAGGATTGATAACTAAATCACATGCTTCTTTATTCCACTCTTCATCACTTATTTTTAAAATCGCCTTTTGTTTGATGAGATCTGAAGCAGGTTTATTATCGTAATTAGGCTTACCTAAAGCCCACTCTACAGCACAAGCTAAGTTTGAACTTTTTTTATATCTCAGTCTAGGCTCTGAAGACCAAACCCATAAATACATGATTCCATATATAACAACCGCTAATATTGCAAATTGGATATATGTTCTTTTTACTTCGAATGAAAATTTCATTTAATTATATCTCCAATCTATCGGCGACTTATGTTCGGAATTTTTCCCAAAATACGTTTGAGGACCTCCAGTTTTAGTATCAATGCCTTCTGGCACTATCCATTTAATGCCCGGATTGTCAAATGATACACCTCTAGTATTGGTCATTAAAGCCATTACTTGAGCTACTGCTCCTCCTAGTGAATGACCTGTATGAATGATTTCTACATCATTACCATATTGTGCTCTTATCTTATTGGTAAAATGCTCAGCTTTTTTAATTTGATCTGGTAATTTTTTACCAACAAATAATGCATGATCATCATCTAGGTCGCTGAAAGAATTTGTGCCACGATGCGCTATAACAACTGTATTGCCATTTTTAAAAGCAGCACCAAAATAGCCTTCAGAACTTTCGGCTTCTCCTGAAGCTTTAATATATTGATAACCCCCAGGTATTTTGTCAGCATACCCACCCTGAGGTTTGTTTTCTAATGGGTTATCATATACTGCATCACTAAGCGTAGCTAAATCTCTTGGTTTATTTGTCATAACTTACTCCTAATTTATTTTTCTTGTCCTGAGTCGTTTCTATTGCTTCTAAAGATGGTTTTAAGATAATTGCCTTGGTCAAAGCAGATGATTAATATGCTAGTACCGCCCATGTTGCATGATCCCAAATTATATTGTAGACATTCTCTTTGATTATCTAATATTTTTAGCAACATATTTCTATTTGGAGTATTTTTTAAATATACCGAAATATGAGCCCAAGCTTCTTCAACTGTCCTATCGTCACTTCTCAACCACTCTCTATCTAAATACAAATAATTGCTATAGATTCTTTTTCCCGACGGCTCTCCTAAAAGTTTTTTGACTTCTTCAAATGACATGCCCTTTTTTAAGTAGTTCTTTTTTAAATCATCATACATCCTGCCTCGAAAGCACGAAGAAAGATTGGGATAACCCTGACCTGGAACGTAAGATGCAGCATCAATCCATTTTGCTGAATCAAATTTACTTTCGCTATATATCCGATCATTAACGTTTTTAAAGAATAGATAGATTCCAGACAATCCCAGTCCTGCTATAATGGCTAGTGGTACCAGGATTTTAAAAATAACTTTGCTGATCTTTGTAAAAAATTTTAATGCTTCCAATCTGAAAATCCTTTTTATTAATTAACTCAATTATTTGATCTACAAATTTATTGCCATATCATGGTTAAAATTAAATGATATATTTATTTTTGTAAATATTTTTTTAATCATATTTATATGAATTGGTTTTATTTGATATATTAGGATTTTAACTTATACACGAAATTATAAACGATACAAGATAATCTAGTCGTTGCTAGTTCCAATAATTTTTATCACCAGATTTTGGTGTAATATTTCAAAATATCTTTTTTTGCATAGGAAATGGTGTAATTTTTAGTAAGCTTGTATAAGAAATCAAGATTTTATCAAAATT
>JYHA01000123.1 GCA_000970895.1 Candidatus Arcanibacter lacustris | reverse complement strand
TAACAATATGGCATATTTTATATCATTTTGTAAGAGTTATTTTTTGACGACTCCTAAGCAATTGTTTTCATCCCGTAATGATTGCGCAACTGATGTGCTCAAACCTCAAAAGTAACCTTTTAAATTTATCTTGCCCCGAGCAAAAACTAATTCAATAGTTCTAAATCTTTCCTTAAAAATTAATGGGTCAAATATTTGCCCTGCGTCCTCGTTTAGTTTTCTTACGATTTCTCTTGTTTTCTGGCATGTTAGGCGTCATACCCAAATTAAAAATTGTCTTACGATTTTCTCTTGAATTATAGACACCATCTAAACTCATAGTACCCCCAGCAAACTCCAGCCCTATATTCTTAGCTATTTTCTTTAAGCTTTTAACGGCCGGTTCAAGCAATTTTACTTCCATTCTATTGCCAGGAGCAGTAACAAAAGGTGCGATGACGTTACAATTTCTATCGCAAAAAGGAACTACCTTATCACNTTTGAANTATTTATGGCCATTGTAGCCTAAATTATCGCCCCTTTTTTTGCACAGGTACTGGTGCCGTCCCCATGAATTACTGATATGTTTAGCAGCTTTTTCTTTAGTAGCCTCAGCACCGAGGCTTCAAATATTTTATCAAAACATTCATGCTTCATCCAGTGCTGAAATGTTCTAAATACACGTGTGTAATGAATTTCTGGTACACCTCGTCCATCTTTTTCAATTGGTAAATTATACCATTGGCAGCCTGTGTGCATTAATTTTAAAATATAATTAAATAATTTATAAAATGAGACTTTTTTCTCCGGTCCTCGTGCTCCTTTTTTAAGGTGTGGTAAGACAAATTCATTGAACTGAACTTCAGTTAATTTAGTTGGAATTGCCTTAAACACTCGCTTCTTCTTTTTTTTCATTGTCTACCTTGTTAATGTTATAAGATCACTGATATAGTGTTTATACACAGCAAATACAAGGCACTATCTCGGTTTTTATAAAAATTTTGGAACTAGCAACGACTAG
>JYHA01000122.1 GCA_000970895.1 Candidatus Arcanibacter lacustris | reverse complement strand
GAAATGGTGTAATTTTTAGTAAGCTTGTATAAGAAATCAAGATTTTATCAAAATTAGGACGTGACTCTCTTATTACTCAAAAAGTTGTCAAAACTAAAAATCTACTTGATTATTGCTTATGTGCAGAAATGCCTGAGATTTATCATGCTATAAGCAATTGTTTTCATCCCGTAATGATGCGCACTGATGTGCTCAAACCTCAAAAGTAACCTTTTAAATTTATCTTCCCAGGCAAAAACTAATTCAATAGTTCTAAATCTTTCCTTAAAAATTAATGGGTCAAATATTTGCTTGCGTCCTCGTTTAGTTTTCTTACGATTTCTCTTGTTTTCTGGCATGTTAGGCGTCATACCCAAATTAAAAATTGTCTTACGATTTTCTCTTGAATTATAGACACCATCTAAACTCATAGTACCCCCAGCAAACTCCAGCCCTATATTCTTAGCTATTTTCTTTAAGCTTTTAACGGCCGGTTCAAGCAATTTTACTTCATTTCTATTGCCAGGAGCAGTAACAAAAGGTGCGATGACGTTACAATTTCTATCGCAAAAAGGAACTACCTTATCACCTTTGAAGCGTTTATGGCCATTGTAGCCTAAATTATCGCCCCTTTTTTTGCACAGGTACTGGTGCCGTCCCCATGAATTACTGATATGTTTAGCAGCTTTTTCTTTAGTAGCCTCAGCACCGAGGCTTCAAATATTTTATCAAAACATTCATGCTTCATCCAGTGCTGAAATGTTCTAAATACACGTGTGTAATGAATTTCTGGTACACCTCGTCCATCTTTTTCAATTGGTAAATTATACCATTGGCAGCCTGTGTGCATTAATTTTAAAATATAATTAAATAATTTATAAAATGAGACTTTTTTCTCCGGTCCTCGTGCTCCTTTTTTAAGGTGTGGTAAGACAAATTCATTGAACTGAACTTCAGTTAATTTAGTTGGAATTGCCTTAAACACTCGCTTCTTCTTTTTTTTCATTGTCTACCTTGTTAATGTTATAAGATCACTGATATAGTGTTTATACACAGCAAATACAAGGCACTATCTCGGTTTTTATAAAAATTTTGGAACTAGCAACGACTAG
>JYHA01000121.1 GCA_000970895.1 Candidatus Arcanibacter lacustris | reverse complement strand
TTCAGGGAGTTTTTTAGATCTATGTTATAACCCAGAACTTGCAGCTGAAGTAACATTACAACCTATTAGAAAATTTGGATTTGATGCTGCTATTATTTTTTCTGATATTTTGGTGATACCTGATGCAATGGGAGTTGGAGTAAATTTTGTAGAAGGAGAGGGGCCTCGTCTAGAAAAAATTCAAGATTTACAATCTATTAATAGACTTACAGTAGATATTGAAGAGAAATTAAATCCAGTATATTTAGCAATTGAAAATGTTAAAAAATCACTATCAAATAATACATCTCTAATTGGTTTTGCAGGATCTCCATGGACTGTAGCTACTTACATGATTGAAGGAGGTTCTAGTAAGGATTTCTTTAATGTTAAAAAAATGGCTTATCTTAATGAGAAAAATTTTACTGTTTTAATTGATAAATTAGTTTTAACTATATCTAACCACTTGATTAATCAGATAAAATCTGGTGCTGAAATTGTGATGTTATTTGATAGTTGGGCTGGTGTTTTAAATCATGATAATTTTTTCAAATGGGTAATAGAACCAACCCGTAAAATCGTAGAAAATGTCAAAAAAGCCTATCCAGATGTTCCTGTGATAGGATTTCCAAAAAATGCTAATATATTATATGAGGATTTTGTAGCTCACACTAAAGTTGATGGGGTTAGTTTAGATAGTAATTTATCTTATAAATATATCAAAGATAATATTAAGGGTAGGGCGGTTATTCAGGGAAATTTAGATCCTATTTATCTACTTGCTGATAGGGATATTTTAAAGTCAAAAATCTATGAAACATTAGATAATTTATCAGGTGATGATTATATATTTAACTTAGGACATGGGGTGGTAAAAGAAACTCCAGAAGATAATGTTAGGTTCTTGGTAGATACTGTTAGAAATTACAATAAATGAAAAAAATAGCAGTTATATTATTTAATCTAGGAGGTCCTAGTGATATTGATCATGTAGAAGGATTTTTATTTAATCTTTTTAATGATAAAAACATCATCACACTGCCTAATCCATTTAGATGGTTGTTGGCTAAGTTAATTTCCTCAACTAGATCTAATAAATCAAAAAAACTATATCAACAAATGGGTGGATCTTCACCTATACTTAAGAACACTCAAGATCAAGCAGAAGCACTTGCTATAAAATTAAAAGAGATTGATCCTGATAATCAATATGAAATTATGATCTCAATGCGCTATAGTAAACCATTTAGCGATGATTTGAGAGAGTCTATTGATAAATTTAAACCAGATGAAATTATCTTATTACCACTTTATCCTCAATATTCAACTACTACTACTAAATCATCTTTTGAAGATTTTATCCCTAAATTTAAAGATGAATTTAAAATTAAGTCAGTATGTTGTTATCCTTTAGAAGAAAATTATATAAAATCTCACCAAGAAAAAATCAGAAAATCATATTTAGAAAATAATCTCAAAGGAAAAGATGTAGTAATATTGTTTTCTGCTCATTCTATTCCACAAAAATGCGTCGATAATGGAGATCCATATCAGTGGCAGATAGAAGCAACAGTTAGAGCTATTATGAGAGATTTGAATTTAGAAGTATCTCATAAGATTTGTTATCAAAGTAGGGTAGGGCGCTTGAAATGGTTAGAGCCTTCTACTGATAGTGAAATTAAAAATAATAAAGATAAATCTATGATGATTGTACCAATTGCTTTTGTAAGTGATCATCTAGAAACTTTAGTTGAGCTTGATATTGATTATAAGTTGCTTGCAAATGATTATGGTGTTAAAGATTATTGTAGGGTTTCCGCTCTTGGTATAGAAGATAATTTCATTAAATCTTTGGCTAAATCTACTATAGATTCAGTCAATGATTTACCAAGAATGAGAATTTGTCCAAAAGAATTTTGTAAATGTGGAGTTTAAATTAATGGCTGATTATTATTTATGGATCAAATCATTTCATCTAGTAGCAGTTATTGCTTGGATGTGTGGATTACTTTATTTGCCTAGAATATTTGCTTATCATGCTGATGTTGAATTTGGTTCTGATACTGATAAGATCTTCCAGAAAATGGAGAGAAGATTATTACGTATCATTATGAATCCTGCCATGATTGTAACTTATATTTTAGGTTTTATGCTAGTGAGCATCTTTGGAATGAAGGCTCTTGGTATGTGGTTTCATATAAAACTCACCCTAGTATTATTGATGACGCTTCTACACGGTCTTATGGCTCGTTGGAGAAAGGGATTTGTAGTAGGTAATAATACTCATAGTAATAAGTTCTATCGCATTATGAATGAAATTCCAGCTGTTATTATGATTGCTATAGTTATATTGGTGATAGTTAAACCTTAAATCATCTCTTTTATTTTGCTGGATATTTTTTGAGCGAATTCTAATAATTTAGCTTCAATCCCTAAATTTTCAATTGCCCATTGTTCAATCCATGGTTCTGCTAATTTCCACATATTAATTGAAGGATCTAGTCTTGATCCTATTCCTTCTACCATCAGGATAGTTTTTTGCAGTAATAATAATTGCGGTCTTGTGTTCATATCATAATCATCACAAGCTTTAAAAAGTCTTGATAATAACTTAGCAACTGACATTTTATTAGCAGATAATCCAACTATCTGCTCTCCAATTGAACGACAAGTTTGAGCAAAATAGACGATATCTTCAGGATTTGTAATAAATCCTTCTTCATAATGAATTTTTGCTACATTTAAATAATCATGTTCAAGAAAGCTTTTTAAAACATTGGCTACAAAAATACGATCTTTTTTGCTTAATCTACCTGTAATACCAAAATCAATTAAAATAATCTGGTGTTTATCATTAACAAGTATATTACCACCATGAAGATCTCCATGAAAAAATCCATTCCTGTATGCTTGGTTAAAAAATAATATCGATAGATTGCTTGCTATTTTTTTACGGTCAATAGAAGCCTTATCAATAGCATCTAAGTCATTGATAGGAATTCCTTCCACCCAATCCATAGTAAGCACTAAATGAGAAGTTAAATCCCAATATGGTTTTGGAATATAAACGCTTTCATCGCCTGAAAAATTTTCTCTCATTTCAGAAAGAGCAGCAGCCTCAAAGCAAAAATCTAATTCGAATTTGCTAGATTTATCAAAAATTGCCACTATTTCTTTTGGTGAATGTTTTTTTGCTTTAGGAATAAATTTTTCAGCAAGGCCTGCGATAAAATATAAAAAATCGATATCTTTAGCAAATTCCTTGACTATTTTTGGTCTTCTAACTTTTACAGCTACTTTTGTACCATCGCAAGTAATAGCCCTATGAACTTGGGCAATTGATGCTGCAGCTATCGGTTTTTCTTCAAAATAACTAAAATGATCTGACAGTTTGCCACCAAATTCTGATTCAATAATTTGTTTAACTTGATCAAAACTAAATGAAGGTAATTTATCTTGTAGTTCCATTAGTTTGTCAGCTATTTCTTCTCCGACAATATCTGCACGAGTAGAAAGACTCTGACCAAATTTAATAAAAACAGGACCTAATGTTTTGAGAGTTTTGGTTAGGAGATCACCACAAGAAAAAGCTCCTCTTATTAAAAAGAGAATTTTGATTAATCTAAATAGATGAAATAAATTTTTCATTTATATTTTATATCCACAATGAATTGCCACAACACCATTAGTTAAGTTTTGATATTCAACATGAACAAAACCAGCATCACGCATCATTGATGCGAATGTTTCTTGTTTTGGAAATGCTCTGATAGAATCAACTAAATATTTATATGCTTCTTTATTGCCCGCTACTACTTCTCCAATAAAAGGAATTAAGTTAGAATAACTATCGTAGATTTTAGCAAAACAAGCGTTGGTTGGATGAGAAAATTCTAAACACATAAATTTTCCACCAGGTTTTATCACCCTATATGCCTCACTTAATGCTAAGCTAATGTCAGTTACATTTCTAATACCAAAAGAGATAGTATAATAATCATAACTCATATCATCAAATGGTAATTTTTGTGCATCACCCACAATAAAATCAATAGGATATAAAATATTATTATCGATTAATTTATCCCTACCAACCTTAATCATCTCAGGGTTAATATCACAAATGGTAATTTGAGGTTCAAGTCTTCTTGCTTTTGCTTTTTTATAATAACGAGAAGCAATATCTCCAGTACCACCCGCAACATCAAGTAATGATTTTGAATAATCAGGTAGTAATTCGATGAATTTATCTTTCCATAAATGATGAACACCAAGACTCATGACATTATTCATCAAATCATAATTACTTGCGACCGATGAGAAGATATTTTTTACAAGAGTTGCTTTGTCTTTCATTTAATAATTATGCCCTTGTAAAGTTTGTTTTCTTGCCAAGTAAAGCCATAGTTGGTGTTGGGCAAGAAATAATTTGCTTCATTAAATTTGAAATAGCAGCACTATCAACTAAATTGATTTTAGCAACTAATTCTTCAGCAGGAACTACCCTATTATGTATGGCTATATTTCTAGCTAAATCTCCTGATCTGTAAGAAGTGCTATCTCTACCCATTAATAAACTAGCTTTTAATTGATTTTTAGCACGAGTTAGTTCTTCTTCCCCTACATGATCTACGCATTTATTTAGTTGATCCCATACAACTTTATATAATTCATCTACATTTTCTTCGCTAGTTCCAGCATAAATAGAAAATATACCATTATCATTATAACAGCTATTAAAGCTACAAACTGAATAAGCAAGGCCGCGCTTTTCTCTTACTTCTTGGAATAGTCTAGAAGACATACCTCCTCCAAGTAGATTGGCAAGTAATTGAGAAGTTATAAATAAATCATCCTTGTAAGAGCAGCTTTTAAATCCTAAAACAAACTGTACTTGTTCTAGATCTTTTTCAGTAATTATTTCTCCACCTACATAATTACAACCAGAAGATGTCTCAGCCTCTAATGGTGATAATTTATCAAAATAAGAACCAGCCATTGCAACTATTTCTTGGTGATTAATATTGCCTGCTAAAGTTAACACCATGTTAGGTGCTCTATAATATTTAGCTACATATTCTTTAAAACTATCTTGATTAAACTTGGAAATGGTTGCTTCTGTTCCAAGTATTGACCTACCTATTGCTTGGTTTGGAAATGCAGTTTCTTGAAAATAATCAAAAACTATATCATCTGGTGTGTCGTTACTTGCTGCTATTTCTTGTAAGATTACACCGAGTTCTTTGTTGATTTCTTCGGGGTCATAGCTAGAATTACAAATAATATCTGAGATAATATCGAGCGCTACATGAATATGAGCTTTGAGAGTTTTGGCAGTATAAACTGTATATTCTCTGCCCGTATAAGCATTAAAATCACCACCAATATTATCAAACTCTTCGGCGATTTTATATGCGCTACGTTTAGGAGTTCCTTTAAAGGCCATATGTTCTAAGAAGTGAGATATACCGTTAATTTCTTGCGACTCATATCTGCTTCCTACTTTTACTAGTAAGTTTAGGGATACTGATTCTACATCTCTCATTTGATCGGTGGCAATAGTTAGGCCATTTTTTAGTTTTGTAACTTCGATCATGCGTGACCTGCTACAATAGATAATGCATAATCTTTAACGCCTAAATTTTTCATTGCTAAATTCCATTTTTCTGAATTATTGTTATTATTAAATATTATATTCTCTGAAAATGGAGCGATAAGCCACTGATTTTCTGATATTTCTCTCTCTAGTTGTCCTTTAGCCCAACCAGTACAGCCAATAGTAAATAAACTACGACTTGGTCCCATACCAATTGATATATCTTTTAGAATATCGATATTAGAACTAAGTACCAGATCATTTTTAAGCTCAAAGATTGGATTGGTTTTATAGTCATTAGTATGAAGGATAAAGCCTCTATTTTGCTCAACTGGCCCTCCAAAATAAACTTGGATATTGTTATAATTTACCGAATCATCTTTGCTTAGAGAATTTAGTATAATCGAAGATTGCACCATGTTGATAGGGTTGTTAACCACCACCCCAATGGATCCTGTATGATTGTGCGAAACTATAAATATTACTGATTTGCTAAAAATAGAATCATGCACCATAGCTGGTGTTGCAACTAGCAACTGTCCAGTTAAGTAAGTCTCTTGATCTTTAAATATATTTATTTTAGTCAACTTGAGGATTCCTTTTATATAAACTTGCTATGAATATACTTTAAGTAATAGTTAAATCAACTTATTTCAAGAGTATTGCGAGTTATTTACCCAGCATTGCTTCCTAAGGTGAGGGCTTTTTATCATTGCTTTTATATTGTGACATAGTTATATTTATTGCTAAATAAATTCAAGGATCAATGAAGTGACGGATAAAATTAAGAACGAACGCTATGCTTCCCTACTAATCCTTGCTTTCTTCTATACATTCATAAGCTACATCCCATTTAATGCCCATGATCTTTGTGATGATTACAATATATCAAAATCATTATCGGTGAAAAAATTTATTTGGGAATTTAGTGGATCATTCATATTATCATATGTATTTTTTTACGCTCTTTCTATTCATAAGATTATTTTTATAATTGGTACTATCTTTATTTTTGTTATTAGTGGTTTAGTTGGTTATTTCTCATTTTTCCATCATATCAAATTAGATCAAAATACTATTAGCTTATTCTTTGAAACTAATTTTTCAGAGTCTTTTTCATTTATCAATATAACTATGGTTGTTTGGCTTTTGGTTTATATCGCACTAGGGGCGGTTTTTACTAGAAAACAAAAATTAGCAACTAATAGTAAAAAATCTTTTTTATGTTGGTGCTTCATATTATCTATTACGTTTTTCAATGGGGATATAATTAGCGCTAAATATTTTCCCTATAATTTGCTCAAAGAATCAAAAGAATATTTTTTTAATAAGAGCATGAAAAAATATGATATATCCACAAATGTTTTTACTACAGATAATAAAACTCAAGATTTAAATATAATATTGGTTTTGGGTGAATCAGCAAGAGCTGATCATTTTGGTTTAAATAACTATGATCGAAATACAACTCCAAATTTAGAAAAAATACCAGGACTGCTTAATTTTAAAGATGTTAGTTCTTGTGGGATTTTAACAAGAGATTCAGTTCCTTGTATTTTAACCAGGGCCACTAAAGAGAATATATCCCTAAAAGAGACATCTCTAATTTCTGTATTTAAGAAACTTGGCTATTATACTAATTGGATAGGAATACAGGGTACTTTTTCTGTTATAGATAGTCCACTTTCTCTAGTTGCAAAAGAAGCTGATAAAACTACATTAGTTGATACAGAATTTTATTTAATAAATGATGCTTTAGATGAAGAGGCTTTTCCTTTTTTTGATGATTTTCTTAAAAAACCAGGCAATAAATTATCAGTAATTCATAGTTTTGGTAGTCATCATCATTATGATAATAGATATACGGATAATTTCAGGCAATTTCTTCCTGTTTGTAAAAAAAGATTTTTTCATGGTTTGTTATCAGAAAAATTTGGTATGAGTCATTGTAGTGACGCAGAAATTATCAATTCATATGATAATAGCATTCTATATACTGACTATTTTTTAAGTGGGTTAATAGCAAAAATAAAAGATAAAAATGCGCTATTTATTTATGTTTCTGATCATGGCGAGTCTCTTGGGGAAAATGGTATCTATTTACATGGTCTAAACTGGGTCAAAGAACAAACCCATGTTCCCTTGATTATCTATGCAACAGATAAGTTCAAAGAAAATTATCCAGAAAAATTTAACAATATTGCTAAAAAACAAAATAATATTTTAAGCCAAGATTATATTTTTCATAGTATCTTGGATTGTGCATCGATTTATTCTGAGATAATAGATAAAAAACTTAGCCTATGCAGCCCTTGAGATTAAGTAAGCTCCAAGGATAAGAAGGAGGTCGTTCCCCGGCTTTCTCCAAGTTGTCATCCTTCGCTTAGTAGAACTTATCGAGCCGAAGGCGAGATTAGTTCGCCCTTAAGCGGAGGATCCATATCAAATGAATCAATATTAATTTTATTTAGTTAATTTTAAGGTGGGTCCTCCGGTCAAGGGCGGTCTAAAAAATTCAGGCTCTGCCTGAATTTAAGACCTACTAGCCGAAGGATTGACAATTGGGGCAAGCAACTCTCCTTTTCATCTCAAGATAGTGTGTTTTCTAGAACTGGGGAGTGACCTCCCTTCTTATCCTAAGAACTGATACAAATCAATATAGTAGCAATAGCAAAAGGATAGTCATCACTAAGGCTGATGTGGATTTTAGTATCAGCTAAGGTGGTTTTCAGCTCATTAAATAAATTAACTACAGGTTTGCCATCTTCGTTATTTAATATTTCAATATCGGTAAAAGAAACTCCTCTTCTAAACCCAGTACCAATAGCCTTAACCAAAGCTTCCTTAGCTGCAAATCTTTTCGCATAAAAGCTTGATATTTTTTTACTAGAGGTGAATTTTTTAGCTAAAGCAATTTCATTGTTAGTATAGATGCGGGTAATAAATTTATCGCCGAATTTTGCGATAGATTTTTCAATTCGAGTGATGTTGATAATATCGTTACCAATGCCAACTATATTCAAATTATTCACCGATTACTATATTGATCACATTATCACCATAGCTTGATAACTCACTTTCGATTTGATCTAAAGTTAGACTTGCAAAAGAATAGCTGGTGATTTTATTATTTTGAACCCCATTTTTCTTTAAAATATCTTTGATAATTTGAGCGCGATATTTAGCAATCATCATTTTCTCAGTATCGCTTATTTTACTATTATTATAGGATAAAATATTCAAACTATATTTTGGATTTGCAGCTAAATAAGAGGCTATATGAGATAGGGTAGCTTTTTGTTTTTGATCTAATTTAGCATCATTATGCTTCATGCTAAATACATATTTTTTAGCTTCAGATTTAGTAGCTACGGGAGTTGGTTTTTTAACAGCTACAACAACTTCTGGTTTTGGTTTTTGAACTATTTTATCTGGAGTTGATTTTGCAACAACCTTGCTGGCAGTTTGAGCTGGCTTTTTAGCAATTTTTTTAGGCGCTGCTTTTACAGTTGGTGATTTATAAGAAGAAGGACTAATTAGATTTGATAATTGATAAATTGATTTATAGAAATATTCCCTACATTCATAAGTTGAATCTGGTCTCCAGGCTTTATCTTGCTCTTCTACCCAGCAATCGAAATTATATTGAGCTTTAGCTGCGAGCTCTGGAAAATTATCTTTTAATTTATGAGTATAAAGCAAAGATAATAATTTTTTTCTAGCTAAAACAAATTCTGTTAATTTTGTTTGAGGGATTTTCCAATAAGATAAATTTTCAGGTAAAGGATTTAGTCCTTTAGTAGCGGCAAAGGCTTTGTTAATAAAATGCTGATAGTCACTCCAATTAAAGACCTTAGCTTCTTTTTGAGCAAGTTTCTTATAATGTTCTACGAGATTATTCTGAAATCTATCTCCTTTAAGCGGAGCTCTGTTTAGTGTTTCTAAACTAGTGCAGCTCCCTAAGATAGAGATGATGATGACAAAAATGATATTTTCTAGTATTTTATTTAACATGATTTGGTTACTATTTTTTATTTTAGAATTTTGGTACTCCAATCTATCACAATTTTTTAATCAACTAAAGAAAAATATATAGCAAGCAGATATTGTTACAAAATTATTGTCACTGCAATTGATTTGTTGTACTAATTTAGTGGTTATTAATTTTTATTTAAAAAAGGATATTTCCATGTCTTACCATAGCTTTCAAAAAATCGTTCAAGATCAACAAATTGAGTTTATAGATTTTAGATTTACAGATAGTGTGGGCAGATGGCAGCATATTACATATACAGTAGAACAGGTAGATGAGAATTTATTAAAAGATGGTATTATGTTTGATGGTTCGTCAATTGTAGGTTGGCTAAGTATCAATGAGTCAGATATGATTTTAATGCCAGATTTAACTTCTATGTTTGTGGATCCTTTCACATCTCTTGCTACATTATCTGTAATTTGCGATGTAATTGATCCCAAAACTTCGAAAGCTTATCTTAGAGATCCGAGATCTATTGCTAAAAAAGCTGAGCAATATTTCCTATCCAGTAATATTGGTAATAAGGTTTATTTTGGACCAGAATTAGAGTTTTTTATTTTTGATGATGTGAGATTTAATAGCTCAGCTTACAATAGCTTAATTAAGATTACAGCCGAGTCATCCCCAAATAGTGCTGCAAAAAAAATCAAAGAAGGTAATTATGGTCATAGACCTTTAAGTAAAGATGCATATTTAAGAAGTCAGCCAGTTGATTCTCTTCATGATATAAGAAGCGAGATGTTGGTAGTTTTAAAATCTGTAGGAATTATACCTCTTTTACATCATCATGAAGTTGCGCCAAATCAATGTGAATTAGGCATGATGTTTGACAGTCTTACTGCTTGTGCTGATAATGTGCAAAAATATAAATATGTGGTACATAATGTTGCTCATTCTTATGGTAAAACAGCAACCTTCATGCCAAAGCCAATCAAAGGCGATAATGGATCAGGTATGCATGTCCATCAATCAATTTGGCAAGATAAAATTCCTTTATTTGCAGGTGGTGATTATGCTGGCCTATCGCAAATCTGTCTATATTATATTGGTGGCATAATTAAACATGCTAAGGCTTTGAATGCATTTACTAATCCAAGTACCAATAGTTATAAGAGATTAGTTCCAGGTTATGAAGCTCCAGTTTCGTTGGCCTATTCTGCTTGTAACCGCTCAGCTTCAATTAGAATTCCTTATAGTAAGAGCGATGCAGGTAAGAGAATAGAGGTGAGATTTCCTGATCCAACTGCCAACCCATATTTAGCATTCAGTGCCATGTTAATGGCTGGTATTGATGGTATTATCAATAAAATTGATCCAGGGGAAGCTACGGAGGAAAATATCTATCATGATGAGAGTGGTAAATATCCTTCAGTGAGTGCGAGTTTAGAAGAAGCTTTAGCTAATTTGAAAAATGATTGCGAGTTCTTAAAAAGAGGCGATGTATTTACAGATGATCAGATACAGGCCTATATTAAGATCAAACAAGAAGAGATAGATGAATTAGCCACCGCCCCTCATCCAGTGGAATTTAAGTTATACTATAGTATGTAGTTTTTAGTATTTTTAGCTTTTAATAAATTTGTTTTGGTGGTACAATAAGTATGCTAGGTGACTAGCTATAGTAATAAACGTTCCTTGAAATAGGCGTTACGGACCCGGGGGCAGCGCCCGGCGCCTCCACCATAAAAAACTATGGGGGCGAATTAGGATCGACGTGCGTAATAAAGAAGTGGTCTTTTACTCGGGATGATTCCACCGATTGTTATTTATAACAATTATGGGTCGAAACTTATAAATGCCAATGATAATACAAGGCAACCGGCTAACCAAAACTTCGCTTTCAGCTCTATAGCTGCGGCATAAACTGGTTAATTGGGAGCGGCTTTGGGGTGTTGCCGAGCAACAGAAAACACCCTACTTATAAATCATAATAAATTTCAGAGGATTCATGGTAAATCATATTGATTATGGCGCATTAATAGATGAAGCAATGCATATTATTGTTAAAAAATCATTAGAGTTAGCTATTGCCCATAATATGCCAGGTGAACATCATTTTTTCATTTCATTCCTGACTAAATTTCCTGGAGTGATCTTGTCTGAAAAATTGAAAAATCGTTATCCTCATGAAATGACTATTGTTTTACAATTTCAATTTGAAGAATTAGTGGTGGAAGATAAGTCTTTCAGTGTTTGTTTAAGTTTTGATAATGTAAAAGAAAAAATCACCATTCCCTTTGTAGCAATTACAGCATTTGCAGATCCGAGTGTGAAGTTTGGTTTGCAATTTAGGCATGTTGAGGCGAGTGCTGGTAATCATCCTATGTATGATGAGCATCATTTACATACGGGGCCTATTAAATCTGATAAAAAAATTCAAGAAGTCATCAAAGAATCCGGCGCTACTAACGTTATCACACTAGATAGCTTTAGAAAAAAACGCGACTAGGAGTTTTAGAAAATTATTATAGCTAGTTGGAATATCAATTCCGTCAGAATAAGAATTCATAATATCGAAAAATTACTCCTGCAAGAAAATGTTGATGTAATTTGCTTGCAGGAAACCAAAGTTCAGGATCATGAATTTCCTTTAGATCAGTTACATGCGCTTGGTTTTAAATTTATAGAGATTTGCGGTGAAAAATCCTATAATGGCGTAGCAATCTTATCAAGAATAGCCTTTAGTGATGTTACTATGCGTAAATTTGCAGGAGATTCTTGTCGTCATATTTCAATAAAACTCTCAAATGACATTGAATTACATAATTTTTATATACCAGCGGGTGGTGATATACCAGATGTTGATCTTAACCCTAAATTTGCCAATAAATTACAATATTTAGATGAAGTAACTAATTGGTTTAGTCAAAATAGAAGTCCTCAAGATAAAATGATTTTGGTTGGTGATTTAAATATTTCTCCACTAGAACATGATGTTTGGTCCCATAAGCAATTGTTAAAAGAAGTAAGTCACACTCCAATTGAAATTGAAAAGCTTAAAAAATGGCAAAATTCATTAAATTGGTGTGATACTCACCGAGAATTTACTCCCGAAGATCAAAAGCTCTATAGTTGGTGGAGCTATAGAAATAGAGACTGGCGTAAATCAAATCGAGGTAGAAGATTGGACCATATTTGGGTGAGCGACCCCCTCAAATCCAAAGTCACTAATGCCTGGATTTTAAAAGATGCAAGGGACTGGGAATCTCCTTCTGATCATGTGCCAGTACTGGCAAAATTCTCTTTGTAATTTAATAGGAAGATTATGCACAAATTATTGCGTTCAAACTATCTAGTTTTATTAAAGGTAATCATCATTCTATATTTTCTAGTCGTTGCTAGTTCCAATAATTTTTATCACCAGATTTTGGTGTAATATTTCAAAATATCTTTTTTTGCATAGGAAATGGTGTAATTTTTAGTAAGCTTGTATAAGAAATCAAGATTTTATCAAAATTAGGACGTGACTCTCTTATTACTCAAAAAGTTGTCAAAACTAAAAATCTACTTGATTATTGCTTATGTGCAGAAATGCCTGAGATTTATCATGCTATAAGCAATTGTTTTCATCCCGTAATGATGCGCACTGATGTGCTCAAACCTCAAAAGTAACCTTTTAAATTTATCTTCCCAGGCAAAAACTAATTCAATAGTTCTAAATCTTTCCTTAAAAATTAATGGGTCAAATATTTGCTTGCGTCCTCGTTTAGTTTTCTTACGATTTCTCTTGTTTTCTGGCATGTTAGGCGTCATACCCAAATTAAAAATTGTCTTACGATTTTCTCTTGAATTATAGACACCATCTAAACTCATAGTACCCCCAGCAAACTCCAGCCCTATATTCTTAGCTATTTTCTTTAAGCTTTTAACGGCCGGTTCAAGCAATTTTACTTCATTTCTATTGCCAGGAGCAGTAACAAAAGGTGCGATGACGTTACAATTTCTATCGCAAAAAGGAACTACCTTATCACCTTTGAAGCGTTTATGGCCATTGTAGCCTAAATTATCGCCCCTTTTTTTGCACAGGTACTGGTGCCGTCCCCATGAATTACTGATATGTTTAGCAGCTTTTTCTTTAGTAGCCTCAGCACCGAGGCTTCAAATATTTTATCAAAACATTCATGCTTCATCCAGTGCTGAAATGTTCTAAATACACGTGTGTAATGAATTTCTGGTACACCTCGTCCATCTTTTTCAATTGGTAAATTATACCATTGGCAGCCTGTGTGCATTAATTTTAAAATATAATTAAATAATTTATAAAATGAGACTTTTTTCTCCGGTCCTCGTGCTCCTTTTTTAAGGTGTGGTAAGACAAATTCATTGAACTGAACTTCAGTTAATTTAGTTGGAATTGCCTTAAACACTCGCTTCTTCTTTTTTTTCATTGTCTACCTTGTTAATGTTATAAGATCACTGATATAGTGTTTATACACAGCAAATACAAGGCACTATCTCGGTTTTTATAAAAATT
>JYHA01000120.1 GCA_000970895.1 Candidatus Arcanibacter lacustris | reverse complement strand
TTTTGTATACCAGGAGTAATATTCTTTTTCATTTGCGCTAACTTACTATAATCTGCTTTATTAAGCTTGGCCTTTATACATTATTAGAAGTAAAATAAAAAGTGGTTTTGCCCCGATTTTGTGTAGTCAAATTAAGCAACGTTGTTTAAACAATTGCTCAAAATTAATAGGAGAGCAATAGTTGAATGTTATGTTTTTTTTGACCCAATATGAGATCTTGAACAACTTTGTAATCATACTCCAACTTATAAACTTTAACATTATGAAAGGGCTACATTTCTACTTTGCACTTACATATCTTTTTCTGATAATGAATATTATGGAAAATGAATTGATATAATTGACATAAACAACAAATTCCTTATACTATAAATAGTTAACTTTATTAAAAGGAGAATTCTTATGAATATAGTTAATATATCTGGCTTTCTTGGTTCCGTATGTTCTGCAATCGCCTTAATGCCACAAATTTACAAGGTTTATAAATTAAAATCAGCAGAAGCTCTTTCTTTCTTGATGTTGTTTAATTATTTACTATCTTCAATATGTTGGATGATATATGGCATATCTATTTATTCGAACTTTATAATATTTAGCAATATAATATCTTTCTTATGTATTGTGACCTTGATTATACAGAAGAAACATTATGAAGATTAACTATGGGGGGAATTTTCAAAGCCCAGATCTGAAGAATAAAAATAGATAATTATAATTTACATTCTTAGAGAATCATGGTTATGAGGATGTGGTTTTTCATTTTCCTTATAGCCCATTAAATCATTTAAACCTTTTTTATTTGCTAATCTAGTTTCTTTTACATCTGGTAAATCTATAATATGTAATTTTCCATTGATAAATTCTAAATATTCGGCTGGCCCATTTTTAGAAGGGATCTTGATCGATAAAGTTAGTTTGTCTCGTTTTATTTGTTCTAGAGAATCTTTTGATAAATATACCCTTCCCCCTTGGTCAATAGCCATATTCAACTTAACCTTATCTGTTAGTGCGAATGTTTTTATTTTGCATTCTTCTAATTCTGCTTGATTTTTAAGTCCATAATCATCAAATGTCTTTTCTTTAGAAGATACTTCTGGTTTTATTGAGCGATAATTATTCTCTTGATGATGATTATCTAAGGACTTTCCAAGCTCTTTCTGAAAATATTTGGGGTCATTAGTAATTTCTTTTTTTATTGATAGCTTTTTAGGATTGTTTTCTGTCGTATATAAGTGATATTCTTGTAATCTTTCGATTAAAGCAATCGGGTAATTAACTTTGTTATTATCAAAGATGATTGGTTTTAAAACTTGATTAGTTGTTTTGTAAAAATCCTTAGCTTTATTATCACTTCTTGGAGCATCTCTAGTTTTAGAAGGCTCTGATCTAAAGTTAGCTACCTTAACTTCAATTTCTCTAGGACTTGATTTAGGTTTTATAGACTTATCGGATTCTTCATCGCTTGTTGTAGAAGCTTTATATTTAGGATCATTGCCATAAGCTGTATCTCTTGCTAATCCTTTCTTCCTATAAGCCTTTGGCATACTTGGGTTCACCTCACCTTTAATACCAAAACAAAAAGCAGACCCACCATTTGTCCCAGTCAAATATTGTTGATGCCCAGAATTAATTATTATATCTGTTGTTTCTGTATCAAAATATCGATTAAATGCATCCTTATTACCCATGAACCTTACTATGCCGGTACGATCCTTACCGCTTTTACAGAAAGTTAATATTTCTGGTATTTCATCGCCTAGTTTTAAATCTTTAAGAGCCCCTCGTTTAAGATCATGTACTAACTGAGCCATTTTGCTAGATATTTTGTAATTATCTGAGTCATTAAGGAATTTGCTGGCTAAAAGCGAGAAGATAGTAAGAGATTTTTCGCAATCTTCAAGGTTTTTGATAGATTTTTTATCTAATGAGCCTTTATATTCTTTAATTGCTTTTCCAACCTTATCCACTATTTCTTGATAATTAGATAAATCTCTAGATTGGATTGCTCTTGCCAAATTAACTGGCGTGGTATTAACTTCAATCTTTTTGTTGTCAGCTCCTTTTTTTAAAGAAGAAAACAAACTATATTCAGATGGAAAATATGAGTTTGAAGTAATCAGAGGATTGAGAGAGAATCCACCACCTAAGCTCTCAAGAATATCAACTGTATAATCATTTTTTGCTTGATCTTTGATAACAGGAACTCCAGATCTAAAACTTCTAAGAATCTCTATTGGTTCTTTATCTTTTTCCTTAGCAAAACAAACTTCCATATAAGCGTTTCTAAGTCCAGGCATTAGTTTTGATGCTAAGAATTGAGTAGGTATTACTTTAGTAAATTTACTATCT
This sequence comes from Candidatus Arcanibacter lacustris, assembly GCA_000970895.1. GTDB lineage: Bacteria > Pseudomonadota > Alphaproteobacteria > Rickettsiales > Arcanibacteraceae > Arcanibacter > Arcanibacter lacustris. The sequence goes on along the minus strand of JYHA01000120.1, from coordinate 11,906 downwards.
ACAACTTGTTTTGCAGCTTGCTTTGCTAAAAATTGATCGTAACTTTCAAGATTCAAAAACCATGCTGGAAGCGGCTTTCTTTTATCTGATGCAATATTACTAATTTGCTCTTTTAACTCCTCTGTTAAACCATCTAATTTTATATCAGTTTGAATAGCTATATTGCCTTTATTATCTATGGGTGTGATAGTAGTGCAATGATAATGTTCATCACCTAGAGATGCAATATCAAGTGCTTTTTTTATAGATTTATTGATTTTTTTTATATCTTTTTCTTGAGCAACTTCTTGTATTATATTTAGAATTTCACCTATTTTTTTACTAAGATCTTTTTGATTTTTTATAGGGTAGTTTTTATTATCTTTAATTACTTCATGCACTAAACTTAAAACTTTGCTCTTTGTACCTTGATCTATTTTATTATATTCTAAATATAGTAAACTAGCCCTTGCATAATTTATAAATTGACCAGTCCAGGCAATAGAATCAATTTTATCATCCTGTTTAACTATTCTATGATCTGTTTTTTTTCTAATTAAAGATTGACTCTTCTGATCTACGTAACGATCAATTCCTTGCTCTTGATCATATTGGTAATATAAATATTTAACTATTTCATCGAGATTTGCTGTATTATAAGTAGGAGTAGGTTCTAAAATTACTTTATCATTGCCAAGAACTTCTTTTATATGATTTTTGATAACTTCTAATTCTTTCTCCGCTTTTTCTATAATATTTCCTTGTTTAGCCACATCAGAACTCCATTTATATTTTACATATCAACTTTACTATTTAAAAGTTAATTTTTAGTTTAGGCAACAACATCACTATTTATGTATTTTTATTTTGAATACAGTGAATATTCACTATATAATCTTTAGCTTGCGATTCTATTTGAAGATTATTCAAAAAAGAATAACTACCGCTGCTTGTATATCCAATATTATATTTATGTAGAAATTGATCTATCAAGCTAAGACCAATAGCTAATCCATGAATTTTATAAGAATTAACGTTAGAATTTGCATCTTTGCTATTATGGTAATAGTGTTTTTTAGCATTAATAACCCCGACCACATTACCGCTTGTATCGATTAAAGGTCCCCCGCTATTTCCTTTATCAATAATATTTGTAAATTCAATTTCTTTTGAGTTTTTTATAGGCAAGTTCATGATGGTAATAGCTCCATCTTTGAATGAAGATAATCCATCTTCACCATGATCTAATGGATAACCAATAGCAAAAATTTTGCTACCTACAGATAATCCATCATTATTTCTAAAGCTGGCAATTTTAGGGGGGGTAGCATCAGTTTTAATTAATGCCAAATCAATATCTTTATCATCTGCAAATAATACAGCAGCGGCAGGATCAACAGAGCCTCTAATACTTATATTAAGACAATCAGTTACAACATGTTGATTAGTCAATATATATCCTGGTGCTATATAAAAACCAGTTCCGCTTGAAACATCATAAGTTCTACCAGATGGAAGGCCCCTCTCCCTTACTTTGTTCCAGCTATTTACCATATTATCAATATCAATATATTCTTGTAAGAAGAAATTCTCCTCAGTCAAATATTCATAACGAGCTTGTTCTAGCCAATTTTCTGAAGGAAACTCAATTTTACCTAATCCTATATTCTCATTTTCCATATTGGCACTCCTTAATCAGTTTTGTCTTTTACGCAGTGAATATTGACGATGTAGTCTTTGGCTTGTAAGTCTGGTTGATAGTTACTCAATATGGTGTAGCTATCACTAATTGAATAATTGACGTTATTAGAGGTTAAGAATCTTTCTATTGATGTGAGGCCAATGGCCAATCCATGAACTTGATATGGGGTTGCTTGAGGATTTATTTCATTGCTATTAGATGATAGGTAATAATAGTTTTTTTTAGCCTGAACAATGCCAACTACATTACCGCTTGTATCGATTAAAGGACCACCACTATTACCTTTTTCAATAATAGCGGTAAATTCAATTTGTTTTGTTTCTTCTACCTGATTATCCATCGAGATGATATTGGCATCTCTGACTAAATACATCCCATCATTAGCATGTTCTAGGGGGTAGCCCATCACAAAAACTTTACCACCCGCTGATAATCCTTCATTATGTCTAAAGCTTGCAATTCTTGGAGAGTAAGTATCTGTTTTAAGAAGCGCTAAATCAGCATTTTTATCATAGGAAACTAGATTTGCAGCAGCAGGGTCGACAGCACCTCTAACACTGATAGTTAAGCAAGAAGATACAACATGTTGATTGGTTAATATATAGCCTGGCGCTACATAAAAACCAGTTCCACTTGAAATGTCATAAGTTTTACCAGATTCAAGCCCCCTCTCCCTCACATCATCCCACTGATCTGCTTGAGAAATATTGCAAAAATGAGTAATAATAGCTAATAATAGATAAATATATTTTTTCATAGTTATTACCATTCAAAATTTATTACATATTATTAACTATATCCCACACTAACTAATTATTAGTTAATATTTTAGCGTTTATGAAAATAAAGTAGTTTATATTTTATCTGATTTAAAATGGAATATCAAAATATGCCTTTGTATATAATATTTTAATTCTTTTTTAATCTATTACCTTTAGCTTCAAATCAAGTCCATGAGAGATAATTTTATTAATAGTGGAGTTTATAGATAGTGCGCTTACTAATAATCGGAGAATTAAATGGTCATTTTGGCCTTGCCAGCAGAATAGCCACTAGCAAAGGATCAAAAGTAAAGCAAGTTAGCAATATCGAAGCTGCTTTTAATTTACTTAGAAATGGCAATGGTGCTGATTTGATTTTAATGGATGTAAAGCAAGATATTAAATCTTTTATTGATCAATTGCATTTAGAACATATTGCAATTGATGTGGTGGCTTGTGGATTTGATAATAACACTTTAGACGCTGTTAATGCTATTAAGGCTGGTGCCAAAGAATATTTACCACTTCCTCCTGACGAAGAGTTAATCGCCTCTATATTTCAAGCAATTTCCCATGAGGCTGAATTAATTGCCGGAAAATCTCCTTTAATGGCTAAAATTTATAAATTAATCGACCAAGTAGCCCCTTCTGATGCTAATATCTTGATTACTGGTGAATCCGGTACTGGTAAGGAGGTTTTTTCACGTAATATTCATCAAAAAAGCAAGCGTAGTGAAAAGCAATTTATTTCAGTTAATTGCGCAGCCATTCCTGATAATTTATTAGAATCTGAATTATTTGGACATGAAAAAGGTTCATTTACTGGTGCGATCGCCAAGAGAATTGGTAAATTCGAAGAATCTAATGGTGGCACATTACTACTAGATGAAATAAGTGAAATTGATATTAAGTTACAAGCAAAGCTACTTCGAGCCATTCAGGAGCGGGAAATCTCAAGAATTGGTGGGAATCAAACGATTAAACTAAATTTAAGAATAATAGCTACAAGTAATAGAGATCTTAAGAAGGAAGTAGCAGAGGGAAGATTTAGGGAAGATCTATATTTCCGTCTTAATATTATTCAAATACAGCTTGTTCCACTTAGACAGAGAAAAGAAGATATTATTGAAATGTCTGAAAAATTCATCAAAAAATACTCAAAAAATAATGGCATAGAGGCAAAACCTCTATCTGAAGCAGCGAAAGAAGTGATGATGAAATATGATTGGCCGGGCAATATCAGAGAATTAGAAAATACCATCCATAGAGCAGTGCTTCTTTCAACTGAAGAAGAAATCACTCCAGATGCATTAATGCTTGAAACAACCACAGAGATTTCCAATCACAATAGTAATGAACTAGTTGGTAGAAAAATGATGGATGTAGAGAAAGAATTGATCCTATCAACTTTAGATCATTGTTTAGGAAATAGAACTCATGCAGCTAATATACTTGGAATATCTATCAGAACATTAAGAAACAAATTAAATAACTATAGTGATGTTAAAATTCCAGCAGAAGCATAATTTTTAAATATAGTTACTATTTTATATATTTTGTATTTTTAATAATAATTTGTTAATCTTTATATTGTAATATTTTTTTTGTATTAGTTATTAATGAGGTAAGTCATGCGTTGGAATAATATTCAAGAAATAGCAGAAGCCCTGGAAGAAGGACATTGCGATCAAGAGCTTGAGAATATTCGTTTAAAAAAAATTCATAGTTGGGTTATTCAATTACTAGATTTTGAAGATGATCCAGGTAAGTTTAATGAAAGAATATTAGAAGCTATCCAAGATGAATGGAAAAAAATCAGGGGTATTGATGAGTAAAATGGTGTTTTTAAGAAATATAGTAGTTTAAAAACACCATACTCAAATTTATAAAGACTTAGTTTAAGATTACAGATCCTTCACTTGATGCATCGGCAATTCCGAGGCCATATTCAGCGCAGTTACCCAAAAAACTCACCATAATTCCAGAATTATTCTTAAATTCACCTTCCATTCCAGAAGTAAAGATGGAAGATGTTGATGAATCGAGATCATCAGGGAACTCTACTTTAATTGCATCGATAATTAAATTTAGCTGATCTGGTGACATACCATCTTTATTATAACATTCTGTAGCGCAAATGTTATATCCATTATCACCATTAGCCAGCTTTGTTTTTAATGAAGCTGTCTGGCAATTGCCATTAAACATATCTTTTAATGATTCGATAGTTGAAATTATTGTCATACATTACCTTTTTGCAGTTAATTAAATAATTAACCATTATAGTTATCATCAATCATTTGTCAATAGTTTTTTGTAAATCTTTAAGATGACCCATCTATCTCAAGGATGGATACTAGAAACTGCACCTAAAAGCATATTAGGAGAAATATCACCAACTATATCTCTTCTTTCAATAAAATAATCTTCTTCGATCCAACGATTTGCAGCATATCCATGATATTCTATAATTATATTCATTATTTCTATATAATTATAATCATTTGCAATTGTATAAGCATACTGACCATTTTCATTTACTATTTCAGGACTTGCTCCATAATCAAGCAATAATCTGACTAAGTTTGTATTATTATTCATAGTAGCTATATGTAATAAACTATTTCCAAAATAATCTATTTGATTAATATTAGCTCCATTAGATATTAATATTTCTGCTATTTAGATTTGCCCATCACGCAATGCCATATATAAAGGAGTTATAGAGTCTCTAAAAGTTGCTGCATTTAAATCAATGTCACTCTTTAATAATATATTCAATATATCAATTAATGTTTTTGTAGAATGGTTTTGCAATAACAAAAAATGCAATAAATTTGCACCATCATGATAAATTCTTTCTTCCGCAACCCAGGATGATTCTGTAAGTATTTTAGATATCTCTTCCAAATCAGCCCACCTAATAGCTTCCATCAATTTATATTTCAACATCTTGCATCCATTTGTTATATTTTTTATCAAGATATTATAACTCAAATATATTTACAAAAGACTAACTTATTTATTATATTTTTAAATCATGATTTATTTTTTAGTAAAATTTAGTTGAAAGATATATACAAATCGAAAAATAAAATATGTATGTAAGTTGGAATTATTATCTAAGGCACCGTCTTTTATAGCACTTTTATTTAAATTCCTCTTGTCAAGGAGAATATATTAGCTTATATATAGTCTTAATTAAATCACACGCTATTTGTAATTTTTAAAAAGTGTCGTAAATATAACAACTTATACGATTTATTTAAGATAGCGGAAGTATAACTTTTTAACTAACGAAGGACATTTATAATGACTTACCAACCTAATTTTACAATCAGAGAACTCATGGAAGCTGGCGTACATTTTGGCCACAAAACAATGAGATGGAACCCAAAAATGGCTCCTTTTTTATATGGCAGCAGAGATGATGTACATATTATCGATTTACAACAAACAGTACCATTACTACATAGAGCATTACTTGCTGTTTATAATGTAGTTAAAAATAACGGTAGAGTATTATTTGTTGGAACTAAAAAACAAGCATCAAATGAAATTGCAGAATCAGCAAAAAGATGTGGACAATATTTTGTTAGTAACCGTTGGTTAGGTGGTATGTTAACTAACTGGCCTACAATTTCAAAATCAATCAATACATTACAAAATTTAGAAAAACAAATTAGTAGTGATCATGATAATGAAAATCATCATACTAAATTAACTAAAAAAGAATTATTAGAAATCACTAGAAAAAAAGATAAATTAGAATTATCTCTAGGTGGTATCCGTAACATGGGTGGAAAGCCTGATTTATTATTTATCATCGATACTAATAAAGAAAGTCTTGCTATCTTAGAGGCATTAAAATTAAATATTCCAATTATTGCAATATTAGATAGTAATTCAAATCCAGATAATATTGATCATCCAATTCCTGGTAATGATGATGCTACTCGTTCTATCAAATTATATTGCCGCTTAATCTCAGATGCAGCTTTAGCTGGTATTGAACATTCAATTTCTGCAAGTGGAGTTGATTATGGCGCTTCTGCCGATGGCATGGTTTCTTCTGATAAATCTATGAAAGATATTAAGCCTATCAAGCAAAACCAAAAGAAAGGCGCTGCTCATAAAAAATCAACTGAATCAGAAAAAGTAGGAGAATAAGATAATGGCTGAAATAACCGCTTCCCTAGTAAAGGAATTAAGAGAAAAAACTGGCGCTGGCATGATGGATTGCAAAAAAGCTCTAGTAGAAGTTGCTGGTAATTTTGAAGAAGCAATTGATTGGCTTAGAAAAAAAGGTCTTTCTAATGCTGCTAAGAAATCAGGAAGAGTAGCTGCTGAAGGTTTAGTTGCAGTTGCTGTTTCTGATAAAAAAGGTGCTTTGATAGAACTTAATTCAGAAACTGATTTTGTAGCTAGAAATGAAAAATTCCAACAATTAGTAAAAACCATCTCGGAATTAGCTTTAGCTAATATGATTTCTGATGTTGAATTACTAAAAAACATTAAAAACCCAGCTACATCTGCTACAGTTGCAGAAGATATTGCATCAAATGTGGCGGTGATTGGTGAGCATATGAACTTAAGAAGAACTCACTCTTTGAGCGTTGATCAAGGTGTGGTAGTTAGTTATGTACATAATGCAGTCGTACCTAATTGTGGTAAAATTGGTGTATTGGTGGCTCTTGAATCAGGGGCTTCTAAAGACGAGTTAACTACTCTTGGTAGACAACTTGCAATGCATGTGGCTGCTTCTAAGCCTGACGTTTTAACAATCGCTGAAGTAGATCCTGTGGCAGTAGAAAGAGAGAAAACTATTTTCTCAGAACAAGCTAAAGCTTCTGGGAAACCAGATTCTATCATTGAAAAAATGGTAGAAGGACGTATTAGAAAATATTACGAAGAAGTAGTATTGTTAGAGCAAGTATTTGTAATAGATGGAAAAACTAAAGTCTCTGAAGTATTAGAGCAATTTAGTAAAAAAACTAACAGCCCAACTAAGATCAAAGCATTCACTTGTTACGTCTTAGGCGATGGAATTGTTCAAGAGCAAAAGAATTTTGCCGATGAAGTTGCAGCAGTTAGAGGTTAATTTTTAATATAGGGCCATATTTATGATAAACCAAATTAAATATAAAAGAGTTCTCTTAAAACTATCAGGAGAAATTTTAATGGGGGATCAGAAATATGGCCATGATAGTAAAGCTATTGAGAAAGTAGCAAACGATATCAAACAAGTTCACGACATGGGTGTTCAAATTTGCCTAGTTGTTGGTGGTGGTAACATTTACCGTGGTGTTTCTGGTGCTGCAGCTGGTATGGAACGTTCTACTGCTGATCATATGGGCATGATTGCAACTGTGATGAATGCCCTCGCCCTTCAATATTATCTAGAACAAAAACAAATTAAAACCAGAGTATTATCAGCAATTCCAATGATGACAATTTGCGAACCTTATGTTAGAAGAAGAGCAATGCGTCATATGGAAAAAGGTAGAGTTGTAATTTTTGCAGCAGGCACAGGTAATCCATTCTTTACAACCGATACAGCAGCATCCCTAAGAGCCATTGAAATGGGTTGTGATGCATTACTCAAAGGCACTCAAGTTGATGGTGTTTATAATTCAGATCCTAAGAAAAACAAAGATGCTAGTAGATTTGAAAGAATAACTTACAAGGAAGTATTAACTAACGATTTAACTGTTATGGATGCTTCTGCTATTTCACTTGCCCGCGAAAATAACTTACCAATCATCGTATTTTCATTACATAAACAAGGTGCTTTTGCAGAAGCAATGCAGCATCAGGGAAATTTCACAATTATAGAAGGATAAGAATTATGGATAAAACTTCTTTACTAAATGATTTAAAAAAACGTATGGATGGTGCATTAGCATCATTAGATCACGATTTAAAAGGTGTTAGAACAGGTAGAGCCTCAGCTAACTTTCTAGATTCAGTGGTAGTTGAAGCTTATGGAGATAGAATGCACTTAAGTCAACTTGCAACTGTAACTGTACCTGAAGCAAGACTGATCAACGTCCAAGTATGGGACAAAGAAATGGTCAAAACTGTAGAAAAAGCAATCGCTCATGCAGATCTTGGGGTCAATCCTTCTGCAGATGGTGCTTCAATCAGAGTACCCTTGCCAATCTTGAGCCAAGAAAGAAGAAATGAATTAGTAAAAATTGCTGCAAAACATGGCGAGACTTGTAAAATATCAGTAAGAAATGTTCGTCGTGATGGCATGGACCAATTAAAGAAAATGGAAAAAGATTCTGAAATTAGTAAAGATGATCATCATTCAATATCTGAGGAAATTCAAAAAGTCACTGAAGATTATGTTAAAAAAATCGATAGCGTAGTTACGCTTAAAGAAAAAGATATTTTGAATAATTAGGTTAAAATAAAATGCCATCCTTATCTTAAATCAAAGGATGGCATAAATCCTTATAATTTAGGATCTGTTTCATGTATTGGAGAAAAATATTAGATTTAATATTTCCACCAAAATGCCTGATCTGCGGGTCTCTCATTGCTTCTATGCCTGGTTTATGTTCTAATTGCTGGGCGAATATAAACTTCATCTCTAAGCCTGCTTGCGCTAAATGTAACTTACCTTTTGAATATGATTTTGGTGAAGATGTTATTTGTGGCGCTTGCACTGCCAGCAAACCATTATACCATAAAGCAAAATCAGTTTTTATCTATGATGATTTTTCAAAGCCATTACTACATGGACTGAAATATCAAGATAAAACCCATCTCGCCCCTTATCTTGCATCTTTGATGAGGATTGCTGCTGGGGATTTGCTTTCATATTCTGATATCATCATACCAGTACCACTTCATAAGAAGAAGCTACTTTCTAGATTATATAATCAATCCGCCCTACTCTCTCTTTATTTACATAAATCTACCAAGATCCCTTTCGAACCTAATTTATTGATTAAACATAAAAATACCAAAACTCAAACCGGTCTTACAAAAAAACAAAGATTATCAAATATTAAGGGTAGCTTTATGATTAATGAGAAATTTATTTATCAGGTAAAAGATAAAAATATTATGCTAGTTGATGATGTTATTACTACTGGGGCGACTATTAATGCTTGTACTAGATTGCTACTAAAATACGGGGCAAATAAAGTTAATATACTGACTTTGGCCAGAACTTAAAAATGATCATTTTCTATATCAAACCAATCACTAATATCCCTTGACATTAATGGTTGTTATTATTAGTCTTACAAAAATTTATAAAATCCTCTAAATCCATAAAGGCAGCAAATACGTGATTTTACAGAAAGAAAAAACCCCAAACTTACTTCATAAATTATATTACCTAGATAAAGATGAGTTACTAAAATTAATCATAGGAGGGTTTTTATTTTTCTGCATAATAGGATCCTATTCTTTATGCGAAGAAATGAAATATGGTGTTTTTTCTTTATTTATTGGTGCTTATTATATACCTATCGCCAAGATGATAGCCTTTGGGGTTTTAATCCCAGCTATTATGTTGGATGGTTATTTAGTAGATAGGATCAAGCGTCATCAACTACTTATCTCATATTGCATAGTATTTGCATTACTGGCTATTATATTTAGTATAGTTTTTACTCATCCAGAAATTGGCATATCCAATAATATCGCAGATCCAAGCAGAATAATTGGCTGGATTTTTTATGTATATATCGAAGGTTTTCAACCTTTCTTGATCGGTGTATTCTGGGCTTTTATGAACTCGATTCATCAACCAACACATGCTAAAAAAACTTACGGGCTAATAGTTTCTTGTTCTAAAATAGCAGGAATATCAGTTACTATTCTTGCTGCTACTTTTTTTTCGGCGAATAATTTCTTTCAATTACAATTAGATATCACTCAAAAAATTCAAATAATATTATTAGTATCTTCAGGTCTGCTTTTATCCGCAGCATTATTTCTATCTTTGATGGTTAAGAAGCTTAATATCAGCACCTTTAAAGGCTATCATACTGATTCAGCTGAAGAAACATCTAAGAAAACTGGTATATTTTTAGGTATTAGTTTGTTACTTAAAAATAGATATGTGCTTGGAGTTTTCTTGATGGTGTTTTTAGGTGATATCGTCTCAGAAATACTCAATTACAAAAGAATATTACTATCAGTTCCAACTAAAGAACATGCAAAAGATTTAGGTACTGTTTTATCATCTCTTTATTCTCAATTAGCTTATATGCATTTAATTGGCCTGGGAATATCATTATTCTTTACCAATAGTATCATGCGTTATGTGAGCACCAGAGTTTGCATCTTTATCATGCCAGTATTCACTTTCATTCTAGCTATTGTTTATATTGCCACTGGTATTGATAGCGTGATTGTTTGGCTATATATCATCATCAAAGCTATGTATTATACAATTGGCACTCCAATCAGAGAAAGTCTATATATTGTAACTAGTAAAGATATTCAATTTAAAGCAAAATTTGCTATTGATGCTGTGGGTCAAAAACTTGCAAGAAATACAGGACAAGCAGTTAATTTTGCAACTAATATATTACGCAATAAATATGGCGCAATTTACGGAGTAGTTTCAATTAATACCTTATTAGTCATTATTCCAATGATGTGGATTGTCGCTTCATATTTTGTTGGTAAGAAATATAAGGAAACCCTAGATAACAATGAAGTAATATCATAGGATTTATTGACCTCTTCAACCATAAGCTCTGAGTATATAAAAATTATAGTTTTAAACTATTATCTTTATTACTTTTTGCTGTTGGAGTTGGGGAATACCATTTTTCGTTCTTTACATTATTCAAAGCTTTATAACCATTTAAGACAGCGTGGTAACCTATTTTTTCTAAAAAATTAACCCTACCATGACTTTCTGCTTTTCCAGTTAATTTGTTTCTAGCATATTCACGAGTTATACCAAGTGGGTTTTGATTATTTTGCGCCTCTTTTCTACTTACTTTCATAGATGTAAGATCAGTTAAATTAGCCAATCCTAGCGTACCAAATTTGGCCTAAACCTAACGAACTCTGGAAAACCGCCAAGTTGCTCATGAGAGCTTGATATTACTTGTCTTAAGCTCCCAAAATATGTGATTTTTATAAACCATTTTTATTTATATAATTCTTGATAATCCCAATATTTATAAGGCTTTAAGCCGGTTTTTCTGTTTGTACATTTTTTTCTGATCAATATTCTAAAAAGTATCTTTTTATTTCGGCGGTTTGTTTTTATATAGGGAAGCCCTTCATTATCTTGTTATAACTTTCACTATTATTAGAAATTTTTAATTTATCATATATTTTTAAGGCTTCTTTTGATTCACTGCCAGAATAATATTGTATCAAGTCATCATCAATATTCTGTTCTTTCATCCACAGCAATAAAAAATGTCTTAATTTACCAGGAGTAATATTCTTTTTCATTTGCGCTAACTTACTATAATCTG
>JYHA01000119.1 GCA_000970895.1 Candidatus Arcanibacter lacustris | reverse complement strand
CAGATTATAGTAAGTTAGCGCAAATGAAAAAGAATATTACTCCTGGTAAATTAAGACATTTTTTATTGCTGTGGATGAAAGAACAGAATATTGATGATGACTTGATACAATATTATTCTGGCAGTGAATCAAAAGAAGCCTTAAAAATATATGATAAATTAAAAATTTCTAATAATAGTGAAAGTTATAACAAGATAATGAAGGGCTTCCCTATATAAAAACAAACCGCCGAAATAAAAAGATACTTTTTAGAATATTGATCAGAAAAAAATGTACAAACAGAAAAACCGGCTTAAAGCCTTATAAATATTGGGATTATCAAGAATTATATAAATAAAAATGGTTTATAAAAATCACATATTTTGGGAGCTTAAGACAAGTAATATCAAGCTCTCATGAGCAACTTGGCGGTTTTCCAGAGTTCGTTAGGTTTAGGCCAATTTGGTTTTTATTAGATGAATGTCTAATTAGACAAGTGTCTAAATTTACAAAAAAATATAAATTTAGAACTAAGGTTTTATGAAGGTTTAGCAAAGCCCTGACAGTCCAATATAAATGTCTAACAATTATTTGTAAATTATAAGCTTAATAATTTACATCCCCCTTCGACTCATGCTGATCAAAAACATAAATATAAATAACATGAATATGTAAATAGTAAATTATTTTGGTATATAAGGTATCAATCCCTTTTGGAAGGCTTGTTTCTGTATCTCGAATGGCATAGTACGAATATCAACTGCAAAATCATTAACCATAATAATCCAAGCCATAGGTGAATTATCAATCATACTTGGTATCATCCATTTATAATCTGATGGGTGCATTTTTAATAATTCTCTTATTTGCTTTGATTTACTAGAAGCGGTACTTTTGGAAACATTAAAATAACCTATTAAATCTTGGTTAGAAATATAAGGCGTAGTAGATTTGTCATAGAGAAAATTTATAGTACCAATAGCATGAATTATGGCGCAAGCACAGGTTTTGATAGATCCAGATTGAATAGGGCTAAGTTTTTTACGACATAAAGCCG
>JYHA01000118.1 GCA_000970895.1 Candidatus Arcanibacter lacustris | reverse complement strand
CAGGTTTTGATAGATCCAGATTGAATAGGGCTAAGTTTTTTACGACATAAAGCCGCCGTTGCCTCTCGAGCTAGCTGAGCATATTCCTCATTTAAATATTTAGAAGCAAAGTCATTTGTTAATAAAATAATTGCATCATAATGTTTTAGCATATCTTTGGGTACAGCTAGCGATTTTTTATTATTATTATTCATATCATGGATTCCCATTATTCATTTTTTATAACAAACCCAATTCTTTCTTTAAGTCATTAATATCGGGATTATATTTATTACTTTTATTAGCATCAAAATTTTCGTATTGAAGAAATAATGCTTCTAAGAGCTCTCTACCATCTTTTGTTTTTGCTGATTGGCGCGGTGTATTGTTATTAAGAGCAGGAATCTTTTCATCAAACCAATTCTTCCAATGTGCACTTACCATTTGTTTTAGTTGTTCTTGTACTTCTGGTGATTCCATTAATTCAT
>JYHA01000117.1 GCA_000970895.1 Candidatus Arcanibacter lacustris | reverse complement strand
CAGGTTTTGATAGATCCAGATTGAATAGGGCTAAGTTTTTTACGACATAAAGCCGCCGTTGCCTCTTGAGCTAGCTGAGCATATTCCTCATTTAAATATTTAGAAGCAAAGTCATTTGTTAATAAAATAATTGCATCATAATGTTTTAGCATATCTTTGGGTACAGCTAGCGATTTTTTATTATTATTATTCATATCATGGATTCCCATTATTCATTTTTTATAATAAACCCAATTCTTTCTTTAAGTCATTAATATCGGGATTATATTTATTACTTTTATTAGCATCAAAGTTTTCATATTGAATAAATAATGCTTCTAATAGTTCTCTGCCATCTCTTGTTTTTGCTGATTGGCGAGGTGTTTTGTTATTAAGAGCGGGAATCTTTTCATCAAACCAATTTTTCCAATGCGCACTTACCATTTGTTTTAGTTGTTCTTGTACTTCTGGTGATTCCATTAATTCAT
>JYHA01000116.1 GCA_000970895.1 Candidatus Arcanibacter lacustris | reverse complement strand
TCGTAATGAAGCTGAATTAAATGTTTTTTATGATTATATAATCCTATATAGAAAAATAGAAAATAAGCGATGCATTATTAATTGGACTCTTCAAAGCCCAAAAGCAATAAATCAGGGCAATCAACAAGTAGTGAAAGCATTAGAAAAGGCTAGCTTTGCTATACTGAGACTGGATGAGAACTTAAGAGACGGGGCAATAAAGGTAACTAACGTGATAAACAAGAAAGAGTTGTTATTAATTGATAAATCACTCAATAGATCAGATAAAGAAGGATGTTTCTTTATCTGTTCGTTACTAGATATGGGTAATTATGTTATGACTAGTGGAGGCGGTATACCTATTGACCCAAACTCAGATGGAGGCAAAGAAATATAACTTTGAGCAAAAAACATTTGGATAATTTGTATAAGGCTAAGACACTGAATAAAAATTCAATGGAAGCTGTGCGCGAAATTTATGGGTTCTGTCTTCGTAGTGGTACATTAGCGGGCATGTCTATAAATGAGATTTAGTCAATGATCTAATCTAGAGCCGCGATTTTACTGATCTCGTGAATTATCCAGTTTAAAGCCAGGAAATATTAGTGTTTTGTTGCTTGATTATTTGCTAATTCTAATAATTTATCAGTACTTATTTCTGTTATTTGAGAAATAAATTCTATAGGCTGATTAGCTTTAAGCATTTTAAAAGCTACTTCATATTTTTCTTTTTCAATACCTTGGGCTTCTCCTATATTAATACCCTTTTCTAAACCTTCTTGTATAAATTGTTCTGCGATAGTCATAATAGCCTCTCTTTTATCATCGGGGGTTATACTCGTGAATAACTTAACAAGTTCTTGCTTATTGCCTGTTTGACCCTTATTTACAATATACCTAAAAATAGATTCAATGTAAAGAAAATTACGATTTGCCGCATCCTCTAGATAATCTGCTATTTTTAATATTGAGCTGAAAATATCCTCATCATGAATATGTTTAAGCATAAACATCAGTAAGTTAGCAACGGTAAAATTTAGTATTTCCTCATCACTAACTTTTGGTAAGTCTACTAATTGAACGGGATTGATAAATAAATCTTTGGCTAATTGTTTATCCCTAAAAAGATCAAAGAAATCGACAGATGCACTGTAGTTACTTGAGCCATTATAAATAATCATCGGATAAACTGGTGCTAGATATTTATCTTCTGGATGAATAGCTTTATGATGTTCCATGATCATTATCCGATATTTCATAATCCTAAATGCCATGTCTTTATCTACTGTGGACTGGTGTTCAGTAAGCAAGTAAAGATAACCAGTATCACTGCCAAACTTAACGCTAAACAAAGCATCTACTTCTTTTTTGCCGATTATATTATCAATAAAACTAGTCTTCTCAGGCTTTAAACTATTAAGATCAATTTTTGCTAAAATATCTTTCGGAAGTAGATTTTTGAATAAATCCACAGCCACTTCGGTTTGAGATAATGATTCTTTAAAGAAATCATCATGTGGATGTGGATTTTTGTGATTCATTATTTGCCTAATATTACTTTTTCTTGAGCTTTGCTTTTGTAGAGGCTTTAGTGTGATTTACAGCTTCTTTTAAAGCTTTACCAGCGCTAAATTTAACTACCTTACTTGCTTTGATAGTTATTTCTTTACCAGTTTGAGGATTTCTGCCCTTTCTTTCTGCTCTCTCTGCTACTGAAAAACTAGCAAATCCAACTAATTGAATAGTTTCACCTTTAGCTAAAGCTTCTGGTACTATTTTTAAAAATGCATCTAAATATTTTCTACTATCTGTTTTGCTAAATTCAGTTTCAGCAGCAATAGCATCAATCAATTCTTCTTTATTCATATTGAGGTATCCTTATAATAAAGTGGTTATATAACATGATAATAATAACAAGTTATGGCAGCTAAGGCAATATTTTAAAGCTTTAGATGGCAAAATATTATAATACTTTATAAGCATCGATCAAAGAGTTAATTCTTGTTAATAACAATTCGTTATTGTAACTTTATTTTTTTGTTTTTTATAGATTACAGATCCTTATCAAGATCTAATTCTCTATCCTTGCTTAATTCAAGTTCCATTTGAATTGTTTTGTCATTTTCCTTATTCATATTTACTATTGATTTAGCAAAGCTATCTAATGATGAATTAGATATAGCACTAATTTCCTTTTCAGAAGGAAGAACTGGTTTTGATATATCTTTAGTTATGTTGTTATCCATTATATTTATATCGAGAGATTTTATCATCAAGGATTTCCCTATATTCTCAGTGATATAATTTATATTATTAGTTATTTCTTCCTTAGGAATATTTAGATTTTGCTGCTGAATGATTTCCTTGGTATTTTCTAATATTTTATTTCTTTCGTTCATTTGTGCTTCTGTTAAAGCGGCAATTAGTTGTAATTGGTTGTTATTAGTATGATGTCCCAATTTCTCTTCTAAGATAATAATATTTTTTGCTAAATATTTAGAATGATCTTCTGATAGTCCTTGAGATAAATACTCGCTGGCAAGCTTATCTTCTTTAGCTAAATTATCATTATATTGATTACTTGCTTTATAAGCATAGCTTGAAACTTTGTTATCTTGAGGATTAGCTAAATGATTCTTATAATAACCCGCCTCAATAGAAGCTAATCGTTCAGCTTTGCTATTGTTACTTAATTGATTATGCTGCATTACTTGCAATATATCACTTGCTGAATAATCTAAATCATATTCGCTAGTTCTATTTAATCCTTTTAGAATATCTTCTTTTCTTACAACTTCAAAAGCTGCAGTTTGCTTTAAGTTTTCTAAATCTTCTAATTTTATCTCTTGATTCATATTATTAGTTAAAATACTGTAATCCGCCATTTTAGTTGCAATAAGCTCTAGTTTATCAATATTTGGTTTATAGTTTTCGTAATCAGAAGTTAATATAACTTCTTTAATGTGGCTTGTTAGGAAGATTTGTGAAAGCTCCTCATGACTTTTGTTTGAGATGTCATTTTGAGTGGTTTTATTAGTCAACACCTCTTTAATATTAGCTTCTGCGCTTTTTTTATCAATCATTGTTTGATAATGTTCTTGCATTTTTTGAGGTAAGTTTAGACTTAATTCTTTTGCAGTTTTTCTGGTATTATCATCAAATAATAGATAATTTGTTTCACCTGTAAACTTACCAATGATATTTGGATCTTTTTCTATTTTCTCTAAATAAGTAACTAGTTCATTTTGAGGCAAAGATTCTAGATGACTAATGACTTTATCACTATTTATATAACCATAGATATTTTGCAAATATTTACCGAGTTGATAATCACTAGATTTATAGAGTTTAATCAGATTCTTTTGCTCATTTATATAGGCCTTGCCCTCATTTGCTTCATTAGTTATGGTTTGAATTTCTTCTTTAGTTAGAATTGGTCTAATAGTTTGATCTTTGATCTCTAGATCATTATCAGTCGGGGTTAATGATTTGCTTTCTGCTATTGGTGATATTGTATCTTTAATAATATCTTCTTTAAAATAAGCCTTAAGGGCATCAATCCCCTCTTGTTTTAGTATGTCATTAAAATCGCTGCCAATAGTTTCTGGCATTATCATTTTGACCTGGTAATTCTGCTCTACAAGATGTAAAGCTGATTTATGGATAGATTTACCCGCTGCTGTATTGATACCGTCATTATCGCCACAAATAACAATCTCTCTTTGTGGCTTTAACTCTTGGCCTTGCGTATTATTTGTTTCTTTTATTTCTTTTTCTTCTTTTACTGCCTTAATCTCATCATCTTTTAAATACGAGTCGATATTCTTAATATTTGAGATACCAAGACTAACTAAGATAGCACCTTTTGCTCCTGCTTCTTTAACACTAAGAGCATTTTCTATGCCTTCAGTTACATAAACTGGTTGATTATCATTGCCTTTTTGTATTTCGACAAATGAACCCTTAATAGAGCCATAGCTACGTTTTTTAATGCTAATGTCAGCTTTATTATAAGTTGTTGAATTTAAGTAGGTAACTTGAACGCCAGTAATATCCCCATCTTTGTTTCTAGCAAAAACAGCCATTGCAGGCATTTTACTCTTACTTCCTGGTTCATAATGATTATCGATAAACCTGATAGAATCGGGTAGGGAGGTTGTTATATTGCGATGAGTAGTTAAGTATTTTTCTACTATAGTGCCATTTGCAGCTTTTGATTGCTCATAAAGCTTGTTAATAAATTCTGCTCGTTTAGCTTCTTTGTTAGATTCAATATTGTCTTTGTTAATATTTTTGATACTGATATTGTTTTTAGCCAGTTCATAACTATTGATTTTTATAACATTAGATGAAGGACTCATACCAATTAAACTAGCACTATATTCAATTGCATCTTTGTAACTTATATTATTATTAACGCTGATGAGCTTAATAATATCTCCGCCTACTCCAGATTCAAAATCATGCCATAGGCCTGCGCTCTTACCTGATATTTTAACTGATAAACTACCTTTAGAACCATATCTAAGCTCACTATTAGATGATAGGCTGCGATTAGGTTCTCCAAGAACTGCTAAAGCTATAGATCTACTATTATAAGCGCTTTCAGCTTTAACTGCTTCAAAATTATAAAAACTATTGCGTCTATCAAATTTCTGATCATATGATGATTTTCTTATCGATGTTACTTCTAATCCTGCTTCTAATTTTTTTTCCCTAGATTTATTCTTATCTCTATTAATTGCTATCTCACCCCTAATAGCATGATCAAGCAAATTGTCTTGGTTAATATTAAATAATTCGAAGAATCTCTCATATTTATCAGGTGATTCTACCATTTTAAGAGCTAAATTATCCCTGGAGGCTATTTCTTGCTTAAATAAGGCATGTGATTCGTGTTTTGGAAAATAAAATATATTCTTGGTATTTTTTAAGTTAGCTACATATGAAACTACATTATTTCTAGTTTGGATATAAGATTTAACAATCTGGTAATGTTCTTTATCTTCCGGATTCAAGCGATCAACTTTAGCAATAGTTAGTTCATGCTTATAATGATCTTCTGCTTGTTTAGTAACTGTAGCCCATCTAGTATGAGTGCCTTTAATTTCAATACCAAAATAATCAAGTTTAATCCGCTCTGTTTTAGTTACATTATCTTCATTTAATATCTCTACATCTTTGTAAGTAACTTTGAAGAATTGTCTATAGAGGGTAGGACTCTCTGCTATAACACTGGCTAAGCTATCTCTTTCCTTTCTATTTTCTTCATAGTTTTGGTAACTTGGATGAGATTTTCCAAGCCATCCAGGATGAGTAGTTTTAATTTCTTGCCATAGGTTTCTGGTTTGATTCGATGTATCAAAATATTTCCCCACTGTATTTGATGCTTTGACTTCTATATCCGAGAGTAATCTATCTCTAACTCCAGCATGTACCTCAATGGTGCTTTTTCTAACATTTATTTGAGTTACAAATAAACTATGATTATCCCAATCTTTTAAAATCTCCTTAGCATAATCATTCCTGATATTGATATTATTTTGAAAATCTTTCCAGGATTTATGCTGAAATAGCTCTTTATTTGCAGGACTATTACTCATCATTTCTTCTAAGAGATTTGAAGCATTAATCCCAGACTCTCTATATGATTTAACTCTCTCATAATAAGGCTTGATCTTATCTGAGATTGTATAATCACTTATTAACTCTTTCTTTTGAGAGTTGCCTAGTTTAGTTACAACGTCTTTAAAATCAATAAACTGATTGCCATCAATATAGGCACGTACATCTTGCTTATGACGCGTCATGGCAATGAGAGTCAGATTAGCATTCATTTTATCATCAAATAAAATGTAACTTCTATCTATACTCTCACCTTCTGATTTATTGATAGTAATGGCATAACCATAACTAAAGTCTTTGTAAGTACTAGTATCAAACTTGACGATCCGATCATCATCAAGTCGTACTTTAAGCTCAAAAACTTCATTTCTTTGCTTAATATCAATGATGTTGCCAAAAGTGCCGTTTTTAACACCGATTGCTTGGTTTTGTATCCCTTGTTTGCTTGGAGCTTGCTCTCTAACATCCTTGTCATGCTTAATATCACGCTTGATATTGTTGATATCATCAATATTCTTAACCGCGCGTCCATTATTGTCGTTTTTAGTAAAAACAATACGTTCATTAATACTAAATGCTTTTCCACCTATTATATAAGTATCTTTTAACCCTCCTTTTTCTTGTAACGCATGATGTACTGCTAAATTTATTTTTTCGACCTTACTATTTAAGAAAGTCAAGATTAACTGAGATTGGTCAGGATATAAGGCTTTATCTTTTAAATAATCTTCTATTAAGATCGAGCTAGCGTCAAAACTATCATGACACCAATTAACATTGCCCTTATCAAAATATGGTTTTAGTCCATCGATTAAATTATGTTCATTTAAGTGAGCTGAAGCCTCCTTTTGCCAGGAGATATTTTGTCTTAGTACATTGCTAATTTCAAAAGCACCATATTTGCTTATAACTCCTCTTGAGATATCGCCAGCATCATGTGTTTTGATCTGCATTGGATCAGAGATAGTAATTAGTTTAGCACCAGCATTGGCTATTTCTTTAAATAATGGTAGTAATAATCTTGATCCTACCATATTTGCTTCATCGACTATAATAACATCATTCTTTGTAAAACGATATTGCTCCATATTACTTAATCTATTTTGCGCATAACTAAGTGATCTACCAGATAATTCGTTATTATTAATTTTTGCACTTAATTGATTATATTCTTTCCACCTATATAAATAACTATCTAAACTTCTAGTCTCAATACCTATCTCTCTTGCCATAATATCAACAGCTTTTCCTTGGAAGGAAGTACCAAGTACTCTATAGCCACCGTCTTTATAACTATCGGCTACTACTTTAAGTAAGGTAGTTTTACCACTACCAGCTCTTCCCACTACAGATCTAATATTGCTGCCATCGCATAAGTAATGAATAGCATCTCTTTGCTCATCACTTAAAGAATATTTGCCTTTAAATTCTCTTTCCTTTAATGAAATAAAATGATCTACTCTATTATGATCAAGCTTCTTATCATTACCCTCATAAATCTTATCACATAGCTCAAATATTTGTTTTTCCTTCTCAACTTCACATCTAGCGCTATAAACTAATTGAGATTTGATATTGCTACCTACAAGTACTGACTCCGTATCATCTATTAGAATCTGACTAGCATAAGTTTTGGCATTTTCATCAAGTTGATTAAAATACTTTTCTTGTTCCTCAAGAGTTCTAATACCCTCATAGATTTTAGTAACTTTATTTTCATCTTGGTTATTATTAGCGATAGCTTGATCGGTAGTTTTAATCTCATTTATAAAAGAAATAACTTTATCATTTAAAATAACATCTACAATGTTTCCTGGTTGCTTTTTAAGCTGTTTCTCTAATTCTAAACTATTATTTACTCTATCTATTTCACCTAACTCATTAGGTATTGTAATCTGGTTTACTTTCTCTGATAAAATAGCAAATAAAGCTTCATCTCCTCCGACTCTCCTCATGATTTCTCCAGCTAAATCATCGGTAGTAAAGACTGTTTTTCTAAGAGCAATATCTTTAATTAGTTGAGAGGGATCATTAAAAATAACTTCAATGTTTCTTTGTCTTATTTGTTCGTTTTCAGTTGCAATTCTAGAATATTCACCTCTTCTTTCTAAATCATGACCCCTCCATCCTTTATGAAGAGTAGGTTCTATATCAAGACCCATATCTTTATAACTTCTGTGATCTACTCTTGCCTCGATTCCTTCTCTTTCTAATATATAATTAGTTTTTTCTGCATATAGTTTTCTAGTAGCTTTAATCTCAGATACAGCAACTATTTCTCTATCTTTGCTTTCTGATAAACTATTACCATCAATGGCTCTTCTAGTCATCATTGCATGGAAGTGGGGATTACCTGATTCAAAATGAATCGCATATTCTACCACAAGGCCGCGGTCAACAAATCTCTCTTTTAAGAAGTCTTCAATTAGTTCGCGATAGAATTTAGGATCAAGCTCTACGGGGAGTGAACATTCTAAAGTCTGGGCAGTTTGAGCGCTATTTAAATACTCTAATTTAGCTGCCATACTTTTTTCATTCTTTAATTCATTGCTATGTCCTCTAAATCTATAATTTGCGATTTGATCTTCAAACTTCTCAACATAATTCCAGAGAGTAGAAGTATCTTTTGACCATTCTGGTGCATTATCTGGAGTAAGAATATTACTATGAATATCATGAGATTTATTATAAAGCTTATGCTCACCTGTGCGTTCATCAACAATCATTTTTCCAGTAATATAGGCAGCAGCCATCTGGGCTGTTCTGCCTGTACTTCTTGAAACTATTCCTGCTGATGAATGAAATATTGCCATATTCGCCTTAAAACTATTTTTATCAATGATAACTAAATAAACAAATCAATTAAAATCGCTATCAAGAATAGTATACAGCTATCGGCAGGATCAAACAAGCACAACGTGCATCAGTGCGCACTTAGAAATTAAAATTTCTTTTTGTGATGAAGGTTTTGTTGTTTTTTTATTATTATTTTAAGGATATCATGATTATTATCATTTACTTTGTAAGTTAAGATTGTTATTATTTAGCTATATTATAGATTAGCCAGTTCTAATTATATTTAAAAGATTTAAACACAGTAAAAACGGAAATATAAAATTATGTCAAAAGCCAAAATTATAGATTTAGAAGAAAAGATCAAAAAACTTACCCAAGAAAAGAAAGATCTTGAAAATAAACGCAATATCGAAGTTGCAAACCTGATTTCTAAAGTTGGAATTAATGATATTGAAGACGAATTGTTAGTGGGTGCTTTAGTTTCTATGAAAGAATCCATTGTAAATAAAGATAAAGTGATAGAGGTCTGGCTTGATGCTGGGAGAAAATTTCTTAAAAGAAAACCAAAAATCATTGCCGATAACAATTAGTAATAAATATCTAATAAAACTAGATAGAATTATCACGAGGTACTATATGACATTAAATATGATGCTTCATTCAAAAAATAATAAAACTTCTGCTAATATTTTGCGAAAAGCAAGAACCAGAACTCTTATTCAACTTGGCGGTCTTATTGATAAAGTTGGACTAAGTACTATCTTTAATATTAATCTTGGTGATGACTTGCAGGAAGATATTTCAGCAATTGAGAAGGCTGCTACTCTTTATGGATTTTTAATAGAGGCTTATCATAAGAAAAATGATGATGCTGATGATATGAATAGATGGCAAGAACTTGGTCTGAAATATTTAAAATCAGAAGTTAGTAATAAATGATGAAACCTTTTATAACACCTAATAATACTGTAATCTTAAGAAAGAAACTGTCCTCTCATTCAAATGATTATAGTTACTTCTATTTTGTTGCCCGTGAAGAATATAAAATCAATCCTGAATATACTATATCGAATGATGAATGGTTTTCTAAACATAGTTACTCAATTAATTTTTGCTCCATTAATGCAAGTTATATTTCTAATAGTGAATGTATTGCAAATAGAGAAAAAAGTAAGCTATGTGCAAAGGATTTTTTTAATTCAATTAATGGTTATTACATTGTTATAACAAAATTTAAAAACTCTCAAAAAATAAATATTCGTAATAATGATGGGTTGGATGCATTAGATTTTATTATTAATCCAAAAAATATGGGTATTGGATCTATTACGCCCCGTGTGGAAGAACCTCCATTTTTGCGGCTCATGATTAATATTTTAACCCATAGAGTATCATCCGTCCTTAAGCAGCCTTTATTTCCTCTTTTATTTTTCTTTTATTCAAATATTTATTCAATGATAAATAATTACTGTACCCCATGAAAATAGCTATCTTTCTCACCGATAGCCCATAACTAAGTAATTCTTTTATTTTCTCTAAATCTTTATCAAACTTACTTTTTTGTATTGTTCCAACTGGTTTTCCAAGTTTTGTACCACTTGCTTTTTTAGGGGGAGTGTGAAGGTACGTGCCTTTGGCCGCCACATAATTAATATTTTAATACCTAAATATCAAAATATATCAAGCAATAGAGATAAATTTAAGCTAACATTCGCTGTAAATTACATTTTATAAGTTCCACTTTACAATAAGATATAGTTTGTCGTATAATTATGCTGGTATAATGGAGTTTATAACGTGTCTTTAGAGCTTGATCAGTATTTTATAAGTACCGACATCAGGTGTTCTAGGAACTGAAATTAAGATATTAATTATTATGAATAAAACAGAAGAACTATTTTTATTAGATACTGAAGAATTAATTTTAGTACAACAAAAGCATGGCGATGAGAATAAGATGATTTTTGCTATCATGTTAAAGTTTTTTCAAACAGAAGGATATCATCCATCAGATAAGGATGTTATTGATCCGATGTTAGTAGATAGTTTATCCAGTCAATTGGGTGTATCTTTTTCAGATGATTATGATTTTAATTGGAATAATAGGACTATAGAACGTTTTCGCAGTGATATTAGAGATTTTCTTGGGTTTAAGAAAGCTAGTAATGTTCATGTAGAAAAACTTATAGCCTATCTTATGGAGCAGGCTGCACCAAAGTGTCTTACTGATGAACAAGAGAAAGAATATGCATATAAATTTTTTAAAGAACAAAAATTAGAACCATTTTTAAAAAAGAAAGTAGATAGGTATATAACAACAAGTAGAGCACGCTTTGAACATAAGTTTTTTAGTAGCATTGTTTCATCATTATCCAAAGAAACTAAAGATATAATTGATAAATTACTAGGGGGAGATGAGATAGAGCCAGAGCAATCAGATAAAAAATCATCTGATCAAAAAGAAATAAAACAAATTCATCTATGGCAATTAAAGAAGGATATAGCAGGAGCAAAGCTTAAATTAGTGGAAGATGAGCTGGTAAAAGCAAATTTTCTACAAAATATTTCTCTACCAAAAGAGCTATTAGCAGGCTTTGATAGAAAGTTATTACTAAAATATTATCATCGTGTAATGGCATTACTTCCAAGTCATATCAAAGAATATAATTCTGATGCTAAGTACGGTATGATGGCGGTATTTATCTATATTAGATCTCAAGGAATAACTGATAATTTAGCTGATGTAGTAATGCAGTTGATTCATAAAATGAGAACATCTTCAGAATCTTTTGTAAATAAGCATATTATAAAAAACGTTAAATGTGTTGATGGTAAGTTTGATGTTTTATATTCTTTAGCTTCAATAAATGCAAGTAAACCTAGGGGCATTATTGAAAAACAGGTTTATCCTACAGTACCCAAACAAAAACTAGAAGATATAGTCAAAGAGCTTGATTCTAAAAAAGGCAAATGGTACCAAACTCAGGTACAAATCA
>JYHA01000115.1 GCA_000970895.1 Candidatus Arcanibacter lacustris | reverse complement strand
TAACAATATGGCATATTTTATATCATTTTGTAAGAGTTATTTTTTGACGACTCCTTACGATTTAGAAGAATTATTTTATGATGAATGTACAAGTCTTGAATGTTTTGCAGCTAAAGAAGTTTTAAGTCCAATTTCAACAGAGTTGAGATCTGTGAGTGCAGGTGATATTTCAATTTTCAGAGTTTACGATATTGAATTTGACGATATTGAATCTGATACATATAAAATCAACAGACTAAATACTAGTAAGTGGGGTCATGCGGGAATTATAACAGATATCTATTTAAATGAAAGTTGCTTTGAATGGTTAAGTTATAATAGAGATGTTACAAAAATCGAGGGCTTAGGATTGGCTAAACAATGTCTAAATAACTACAAAGATAGGAAATATATGTTTTTTTCATTAAATAATAATCATAATTATGATTATGATATTAATAACATTGAAGTATATCCTAATGGGGTAGTAAATTTTTTTGTTGATTAATTTTAAAATTTACTTTAACAAATAATAATTACAATATAAATAATATAGGAGATTTTTTAATGTTTAAAAAACTTATTCTAACAGCTTTGTTAATAAATGGAACTGCGTATTCTGCACAAAACAATCCTAAAGATACTTTATTTTCTATATCGTCAGTGCCAAATAATATTAAAGAAGATATGATTAAAAAAAATATTTGGAATAAAAATTGTCCTGTTGATATTCAAAGACTAAAATTACTAAATATTTCTTATTATGATTTTGATGGCAATGATCATAGTGATGGAAAGATGATAGTACTAGATAAAATTGCCGAAAAAGTTTCTAAAGTTTTTAAAGAATTATATAAACAGAAATTTCCAATTGCTAAAATAAAACTTATAAATGATTATAATGGCGATGATGAATTATCAATGGCTGATAACAATAGCAGTGCATTTATGTGTAGAGAGATCACAGGTGGTGGACGAATATCTCTCCATTCATATGGTGTTGCTATTGATATAAATCCCATTCAAAATCCTTTTATTTCAATTGATAATCTGGAGATAAAAATTTCACCTAAAGAAGGAGCTAACTTTATTAATCGTAGAAATATGAGACCAGGAATGATTGAACCAGTTGTAGATATTTTTACTAATAATGGTTTTAGCATATGGGGTGGAACATGGAACGATCCAGTAGACTGGATGCACTTTCAATTAAGTCGTAAAGAAGCAGAGCAATTAGCTGAATCTAAATAACTATCTTATGAATGTTTGGGCGATTTATTATTTTATAATATGAAAACACCGAAAGATAAAAAATAAAAATAGAATTCTTATATACAACAAAGAAAGATTTATTTAATGCCAATTATTAGCTATACTGACTTAACAATTATATCGTAAGCGTCTAGCAAACCCGCTTATTATTATAAATTATTCGAGTTTAAGATTCCATGGTAGGAGTTCTGAGAGTTTTTGTGAGTTGTGATC
>JYHA01000114.1 GCA_000970895.1 Candidatus Arcanibacter lacustris | reverse complement strand
GGGGTAACTTTAACGAACTCTGGAAAACCGCCAAGTAGGTCTTGAGGGCTTGTTAATCATGGCTTTTAATCTCTAGAAGTTACATATTTATTTTGTTACTTAATTCATGCTTATACCAATCTTTACAAGTTCTAAACCTTATTTTTAACTTCTGTGATTTTTTCTAGTCGGAATGTCAAAAAGTAGTTTTTAATTTTAGTGGTTTGTATCTTTTGTTAAAAAAAGCCTATTTGTAATAAAAGATAAGTGACTACACAAATATTGCATTGTTTTTTGCAATGAGTTTTATGATGAATATTTGGCAATTTATCATAAAAAAATCAAAAATAAGAAAAACGGTCGTTTTTCTTGTGATCTGAGCAAAATAAAAAATATAGTATATTAATGCATCGAAAACAACAAAAGCAAATTAACTTCAAACTAGTTGAAAATTATACATTCGTCAACCGCTAAAATAAAAAGCTACTTTTTAGAATATTAGCTTAAAAGTTGTATAAAATAGAAAATAGGCTTAAAGCATTATAAATATTAAGATGAGCAGGAATTAAGTAACAAAATAAATATGTGATTTTAGAGGTTAAAAGCTAGTTGTGTCAAGCTCTGAAGGCCTACTTTGCGCTTTTCAAGAGTTCGTTAAAGTTAGGCCTAATAGGTTACATAAGAACTTCTACTAGCAAACAAGATCTAACAAATCAACAACATGAGATTTTGTCCTATGCCAATAAAAATGATTTAAAAATTGATGAATTTATTGGAATACAACTTTCATCTAGAAAAACCCCAAAACAAAGAAGAATAGAGGAATTAGTCACTAAACTAACTGATGCTAGTACTTTAATAGTTACGGAGCTTAGTAGATTAGGTAGAAGCACTTCAGAAGTAATAGATTTGGTTAATGAGCTAATAAAAAATAATATTGAGATCATTATCATCAAACAAAACATCGTAATAAAAAGAAATAAATACGACATTACATCCAAAATTATGGTAACTTTCTTTTCATTATTTGCAGAACTAGAACGAGATATGGTTAGTCTTAGAACCAAAGATGCGCTTGCTGCTAAAAGCCCCAACACGAAGGTACGTGCCTTTGGCCGCCACGTGGTTAAGAAGTTAAACTATATAGGGAACTTATCCATATTATTGTCATACGCTTTTTGTGCTTCTCCTATCGATAATTTTGAGTAAATCTCCAGTGTTTTCCTGCTCTCATGACCAGAATATGGTTGAATCAGTGCATCATCTATTCCTTGTTTTTTTAACCAGGTAAATAAAAAATGTCTTAGTTTGTGTGGTGAAATTGATTGCTCCATTCCAGCAAGTTTAGTGTAATTTGCTAATATTTTTCTAACACCTCTATCGGTATAATTTCTTTTCCATGAGCTTTCAAATAAATATTTACTATTTCTTTCATTCATTTTGTTAATATGCATGGCTAATATTTCTCTAAAACTACTTGGAAACGGAACTATTCGATCTTTTTTGCCCTTACCTTGGGTTATTTTGATCTGGCAATTGTCTAAATCCACCTCAGATAACTTGATATTTACTAACTCGCTGACTCTCGCACCAGTATATAATAGGGTTTTTATTATCACTATATGATTCATATCACGAGATTTCCAAACCATTTCATAATATTTACGCATCTCTTCT
>JYHA01000113.1 GCA_000970895.1 Candidatus Arcanibacter lacustris | reverse complement strand
GGAAGCATCTCGATATTATACTTAAGCAGCTATTTTGTAAATATTTGATTCAACTTTCTTCCAATCTTTTTGCCAAGATTTACTTGCTACAGAAGAACGTATTTGTAAAATATTATGAGCGCCATCTCTTCCCCATAACATTTTTTGCTTTCCTTTTTGTCTTTCGTTAATAAGAGTGTTAACTGTTGATTCTGCTAAATTACTAGTAAAAACAAGTCCTGAATTTTTTCGCATCTCATAATTTACTATGCTAGTTTTATTATTACTAATGTAGGTATAGAGTTTATCAAGCTTTGTAAGTATATCATTATCTATGATTAGTAATTTAAGTTCATCTAGTCTTATTAGCGCTTGTTCTGGATGTCCATGCCATAAATGCCATTTCACTTTCTCAAATAATTCTTTGTGTTCCTCATCTATCGCAATATTCTTAAATTTCATGGCTATATGAAACCAATCAAGTATAAAATTTGTTTTTTTACAATCTTTGTTCATAGCATTTGCAATAGACCAACAATTTTCTGCTCCATCAGCAAGAACAGTAACTTCTGTATCTTTGTTCATTCCTTGAGCCCTGCAGGCACTTTTAAACAGAGACTTCATAGTAACTTGCGCATCATCTTTACTTGATGCAACGCAAGTTTTAGAGGTGATGATATTATGATCCTTATTAACATACTGTAAATTTTCAGGACGATATACCGTAGCAATCATTGCTTCAAAAGAACGCTTATCTCCTCTGGCTTTTATATGTCCTCCATCAATATTGGCAATAAGAACTGCTGCTTTATTCTCTGTGATGCCATAATCTTCAGAAATCTTTATTTTCTCAAGGCATGAGCCTATCAATTTAACTGTTTTAAAAATCTGAGAATGGCTATTTATCGCTCTCTTGCTAGCACTCTCAGCATCCAGTGATATTGAAGATTTTTTATAACTCTCTTTACTACCCTGTAAAGCCTGTTTTTTTAGTAAATCTGGATGAATACAACTACCATACATTCCTTCGATACTAGATCTACTGATCCATCCACACTTGCATATCGATCTTTGAATAAAAACTTTGTGATCGGTTAAGGCAGCATGAAATTCTGATGCAAGAACTCCCCTTTTATTGGTCTTGGAACCACATACTGGACAGGAAGTCAGGTGATTAAGTACGATCTGATGTTTAATTTTAAAATCCTGCGCTTTTTGTATCAAATCTATCTGTTCAACATGCAAATATCCAAGTTCTTCTAATTTTTCTGCTTTTAATAATTTTTCCTCTCGTAAAATAATTTCTTCTAATATCTTGCCAGTTTCTATATCATAATTCTGAGCAATAAATCTTATCCCCGTTTTCATAACCCTCATAATCTCCTCTATTATTGTTTCATATTATTTACTATAAGCCCCAACACGAAGGTACGTGCCTTTGGCCGCCACGTGGTTAAGAAGTTAAACTATATAGGGAACTTATCCATGTTATTGTCATACGCTTTTTGTGCTTCTCCTATCGATAATTTTGAGTAAATCTCCAGTGTTTTCCTGCTCTCATGACCAGAATATGGTTGAATCAGTGCATCATCTATTCCTTGTTTTTTTAACCAGGTAAATAAAAAATGTCTTAGTTTGTGTGGTGAAATTGATTGCTCCATTCCAGCAAGTTTAGTGTAATTTGCTAATATTTTTCTAACACCTCTATCGGTATAATTTCTTTTCCATGAGCTTTCAAATAAATATTTACTATTTCTTTCATTCATTTTGTTAATATGCATGGCTAATATTTCTCTAAAACTACTTGGAAACGGAACTATTCGATCTTTTTTGCCCTTACCTTGGGTTATTTTGATCTGGCAATTGTCTAAATCCACCTCAGATAACTTGATATTTACTAACTCGCTGACTCTCGCACCAGTATATAATAGGGTTTTTATTATCACTATATGATTCATATCACGAGATTTCCAAACCATTTCATAATATTTACGCATCTCTTCT
>JYHA01000112.1 GCA_000970895.1 Candidatus Arcanibacter lacustris | reverse complement strand
TGATTTGTACCTGAGTTTGGTACCATTTGCCTTTTTTAGAATCAAGCTCTTTGACTATATCTTCTAGTTTTTGTTTGGGTACTGTAGGATAAACCTGTTTTTCAATAATGCCCCTAGGTTTACTTGCATTTATTGAAGCTAAAGAATATAAAACATCAAACTTACCATCAACACATTTAACGTTTTTTATAATATGCTTATTTACAAAAGATTCTGAAGATGTTCTCATTTTATGAATCAACTGCATTACTACATCAGCTAAATTATCAGTTATTCCTTGAGATCTAATATAGATAAATACCGCCATCATACCGTACTTAGCATCAGAATTATATTCTTTGATATGACTTGGAAGTAATGCCATTACACGATGATAATATTTTAGTAATAACTTTCTATCAAAGCCTGCTAATAGCTCTTTTGGTAGAGAAATATTTTGTAGAAAATTTGCTTTTACCAGCTCATCTTCCACTAATTTAAGCTTTGCTCCTGCTATATCCTTCTTTAATTGCCATAGATGAATTTGTTTTATTTCTTTTTGATCAGATGATTTTTTATCTGATTGCTCTGGCTCTATCTCATCTCCCCCTAGTAATTTATCAATTATATCTTTAGTTTCTTTGGATAATGATGAAACAATGCTACTAAAAAACTTATGTTCAAAGCGTGCTCTACTTGTTGTTATATACCTATCTACTTTCTTTTTTAAAAATGGTTCTAATTTTTGTTCTTTAAAAAATTTATATGCATATTCTTTCTCTTGTTCATCAGTAAGACACTTTGGTGCAGCCTGCTCCATAAGATAGGCTATAAGTTTTTCTACATGAACATTACTAGCTTTCTTAAACCCAAGAAAATCTCTAATATCACTGCGAAAACGTTCTATAGTCCTATTATTCCAATTAAAATCATAATCATCTGAAAAAGATACACCCAATTGACTGGATAAACTATCTACTAACATCGGATCAATAACATCCTTATCTGATGGATGATATCCTTCTGTTTGAAAAAACTTTAACATGATAGCAAAAATCATCTTATTCTCATCGCCATGCTTTTGTTGTACTAAAATTAATTCTTCAGTATCTAATAAAAATAGTTCTTCTGTTTTATTCATAATAATTAATATCTTAATTTCAGTTCCTAGAACACCTGATGTCGGTACTTATAAAATACTGATCAAGCTCTAAAGACACGTTATAAACTCCATTATACCAGCATAATTATACGACAAACTATATCTTATTGTAAAGTGGAACTTATAAAATGTAATTTACAGCGAATGTTAGCTTAAATTTATCTCTATTGCTTGATATATTTTGATATTTAGGTATTAAAATATTAATTATGTGGCGGCCAAAGGCACGTACCTTCACACTCCCCCTATAATAGAACTATTCCATTAAATCAATTGAAAAGTATAATATCGAGATGCTTCC
>JYHA01000111.1 GCA_000970895.1 Candidatus Arcanibacter lacustris | reverse complement strand
GGAAGCATCTCGATATTATACTTAAGCAGCTATTTTGTAAATATTTGATTCAACTTTCTTCCAATCTTTTTGCCAAGATTTACTTGCTACAGAAGAACGTATTTGTAAAATATTATGAGCGCCATCTCTTCCCCATAACATTTTTTGCTTTCCTTTTTGTCTTTCGTTAATAAGAGTGTTAACTGTTGATTCTGCTAAATTACTAGTAAAAACAAGTCCTGAATTTTTTCGCATCTCATAATTTACTATGCTAGTTTTATTATTACTAATGTAGGTATAGAGTTTATCAAGCTTTGTAAGTATATCATTATCTATGATTAGTAATTTAAGTTCATCTAGTCTTATTAGCGCTTGTTCTGGATGTCCATGCCATAAATGCCATTTCACTTTCTCAAATAATTCTTTGTGTTCCTCATCTATCGCAATATTCTTAAATTTCATGGCTATATGAAACCAATCAAGTATAAAATTTGTTTTTTTACAATCTTTGTTCATAGCATTTGCAATAGACCAACAATTTTCTGCTCCATCAGCAAGAACAGTAACTTCTGTATCTTTGTTCATTCCTTGAGCCCTGCAGGCACTTTTAAACAGAGACTTCATAGTAACTTGCGCATCATCTTTACTTGATGCAACGCAAGTTTTAGAGGTGATGATATTATGATCCTTATTAACATACTGTAAATTTTCAGGACGATATACCGTAGCAATCATTGCTTCAAAAGAACGCTTATCTCCTCTGGCTTTTATATGTCCTCCATCAATATTGGCAATAAGAACTGCTGCTTTATTCTCTGTGATGCCATAATCTTCAGAAATCTTTATTTTCTCAAGGCATGAGCCTATCAATTTAACTGTTTTAAAAATCTGAGAATGGCTATTTATCGCTCTCTTGCTAGCACTCTCAGCATCCAGTGATATTGAAGATTTTTTATAACTCTCTTTACTACCCTGTAAAGCCTGTTTTTTTAGTAAATCTGGATGAATACAACTACCATACATTCCTTCGATACTAGATCTACTGATCCATCCACACTTGCATATCGATCTTTGAATAAAAACTTTGTGATCGGTTAAGGCAGCATGAAATTCTGATGCAAGAACTCCCCTTTTATTGGTCTTGGAACCACATACTGGACAGGAAGTCAGGTGATTAAGTACGATCTGATGTTTAATTTTAAAATCCTGCGCTTTTTGTATCAAATCTATCTGTTCAACATGCAAATATCCAAGTTCTTCTAATTTTTCTGCTTTTAATAATTTTTCCTCTCGTAAAATAATTTCTTCTAATATCTTGCCAGTTTCTATATCATAATTCTGAGCAATAAATCTTATCCCCGTTTTCATAACCCTCATAATCTCCTCTATTATTGTTTCATATTATTTACTATAATAGAACTATTCCATTAAATCAATTGAA
>JYHA01000110.1 GCA_000970895.1 Candidatus Arcanibacter lacustris | reverse complement strand
CTTGATATTCATTACCAGGTACGCTTAGTAATTCACTAACCGTCTTACCATGATTGTTGGCTATAGTCCAAACTGTATCCCCTTTAGATACGGTGTGGGTCTTGAGTTCAGTTTTATCGTTTTTTACACCACCAGTTGTAAAACCTTCTTGCGATTTAGAAATATCTTCCATATTACTAAAATAATTATTATAACCAAGATTCTCCTTATCAGTGATAAAGGAATAGTAATCAAACTTACCTTCATTACTAACCTTAGTTTTAGAAAACATTACTGAATTGATTGTATCTGACGATGTACCAGTTGGGAAAACATCATGAGGAAATTTGTCTGCTTTGATACCAAGCCAGTCTTTTAATTTTTGCTCAGCTTTATCCCAACCATCTTTTGTAATATCTCCCAATCTATCACCGATGGTTTTAGTATCAACTCCTTCTCCAAACCATGCTACTTTATCAAATGTTATAACTCCAGCTTGTCCACCTGCCATAGCTCCAAAATAACCAGTGACAACAGCAGTTTTTGTCCCAGTATAAACTCCAACTACAGTTGCTCCAAGAGCGTTACCAGTTCTGGCTCCTCCAGCTACTGCACCAGGAATACCTCCTACTACAAAACCTGTTGTTCCTAGCGATATAGCTCCAACTGCGGATCCAACAGTGCCAAATGCTAAATTTCCAGTTGTTTTTACAAAAGCTACCGCATGATCACGCAATCCCTTGTCTCCATATTTAGAACGCTCCTCACCAAGATACTCAAGATAATTTTGTTCAAGACAAAGAAAAGTAAACTGCCCTGAAGTTGCTACTTTTAATCCTCCTTTAACCCCTTTAGATTCTAAAAACATATCAAGAGAATCAGCAGTAGCATCCATGAAATGTCCTACATAGTCAGTTGCAGTTAATTTATGATACCCATCTGCTATTTTATCGAAAACACTTTTATCGGTAATTTGTAACTTACCGTTAGCATCAGTTTCTAAGGTTATAATTATTTTATTTTCATTAGTCATTTTATTCACCATCAATTAGTAATTAAAAGTTTCGTACTTAAGGTCGATATTACATTTATCTTTCATAAATTTCTTAAGATCTGGATAACCATTTTTAAACACTTCAATACCTTCCATAAGGAAATTAGTACCTTCTTTTGTTGAT
Organism: Candidatus Arcanibacter lacustris; assembly: GCA_000970895.1. Classification (GTDB taxonomy): domain Bacteria; phylum Pseudomonadota; class Alphaproteobacteria; order Rickettsiales; family Arcanibacteraceae; genus Arcanibacter; species Arcanibacter lacustris. The sequence continues at coordinate 1,037 of JYHA01000110.1, read as the reverse complement.
ATTTTTATAGTCTTATATTTTGGTATAAAATCTAATAGTTGATTAATGTATTTTTCCATGTTTTTTATCTCCCTTGACTTACAGTCAACTTTCTTAGATTCTCGAAAATAATAATAATTAGCTTGATATGCTCTGGTAACAATTTTAAATGGACCAGTTCTTAAATTTTCACTATTAAAAAGCACGCTACCATCTCCCATTTTATCAACTAGAATGGAAGTATAAGTAATCACTTCCGGTAACCATTGATCATAACTTTTGATTAAAATTGGCAGAGTATCTTCATGAAAAAAGAAAGTAGTAATGTAGTAGCCCATTGTATATCTAGTATAATCATTCACCATCTTTATTTGGCTATCTTGGGTGGCAAAAGTTTTTAACGCTTCTAGCATCAGAGGTACATACATAGAGGGGCTTTTTATATGTTCTTGGGATATGATAGGTTCTAACTCACTACTAAACCAAAAGGTAGCTAACATTAAATCGTCTTTAGGGATTTTCTTTTTTACTCTCTCATAAATTAACTTATCTAGCTTGATCATACTGGATATTATGATGCCATTTTTATCAAAACCTATTTTTTCCAGTTGAAATCTGTATGAAGTAATAAGTCCAGAAAATAAAAACTCATACTGTATATCGTAACTACATTTATATTTTTCCCATTCTTCATCAGAAACGCTAGTCACAACAACATATCCCTGAACTATAATAGAAAGAATAAACATCACTATGAAGCCTAATACAAACCTCTTTGTAGGTGATTTTTTGTTTGTTTGTGTTTGCATTTAGTCAATTCCTTAAATTAAAACATATTTCATTACTAAAAAACTAAATGATATATTTATTTTTGTAAATATTATTTACAAAGGTAAAAATTATATTACAACTTAATTAATGCATTATAATTTATATTAACACACTGCTCACTTTGTAAAAGTTAAGATATCTATACATGCCAAAGGTTAACAAATGGTTAACGGATCCTTATGTTACGAATAAATTATTTAGAAGTTTATCAGGTGTCTATTATAAGC
>JYHA01000109.1 GCA_000970895.1 Candidatus Arcanibacter lacustris | reverse complement strand
ATTCGAGTTTAAGATTCCATGGTAGGAGTTCTGAGAGTTTTTGTGAGTTGTGATCGTAAGCGTCTAGGGAACCCGGTCTATTAATTGCCCCAACACGAAGGTACGTGCCTTTGGCCGCCACGTGGTTAAGAAGTTAAACTATATAGGGAATCTGTCCATATTATTGTCATACGCTTTTTGTGCTTCTCCTATCGATAATTTTGAGTAAATCTCCAGTGTTTTCCTGCTCTCATGACCAGAATATGGTTGAATCAGTGCATCATCTATTCCTTGTTTTTTTAACCAGGTAAATAAAAAATGTCTTAGTTTGTGTGGTGAAATTGATTGCTCCATTCCAGCAAGTTTAGTGTAATTTGCTAATATTTTTCTAACACCTCTATCGGTATAATTTCTTTTCCATGAGCTTTCAAATAAATATTTACTATTTCTTTCATTCATTTTGTTAATATGCATGGCTAATATTTCTCTAAAACTACTTGGAAACGGAACTATTCGATCTTTTTTGCCCTTACCTTGGGTTATTTTGATCTGGCAATTGTCTAAATCCACCTCAGATAACTTGATATTTACTAACTCGCTGACTCTCGCACCAGTATATAATAGGGTTTTTATTATCACTATATGATTCATATCACGAGATTTCCAAACCATTTCATAATATTTACGCATCTCTTCT
>JYHA01000108.1 GCA_000970895.1 Candidatus Arcanibacter lacustris | reverse complement strand
ATTCGAGTTTAAGATTCCATGGTAGGAGTTCTGAGAGTTTTTGTGAGTTGTGATCGTAAGCGTCTAGGGAACCCGGTCTATTAATTGCCCCAACACGAAGGTACGTGCCTTTGGCCGCCACGTGGTTAAGAAGTTAAACTATATAGGGAATCTGTCCATATTATTGTCATACGCTTTTTGTGCTTCTCCTATCGATAATTTTGAGTAAATCTCCAGTGTTTTCCTGCTCTCATGACCAGAATATGGTTGAATCAGTGCATCATCTATTCCTTGTTTTTTTAACCAGGTAAATAAAAAATGTCTTAGTTTGTGTGGTGAAATTGATTGCTCCATTCCAGCAAGTTTAGTGTAATTTGCTAATATTTTTCTAACACCTCTATCGGTATAATTTCTTTTCCATGAGCTTTCAAATAAATATTTACTATTTCTTTCATTCATTTTGTTAATATGCATGGCTAATATTTCTCTAAAACTACTTGGAAACGGAACTATTCGATCTTTTTTGCCCTTACCTTGGGTTATTTTGATCTGGCAATTGTCTAAATCCACCTCAGATAACTTGATATTTACTAACTCGCTGACTCTCGCACCAGTATATAATAGGGTTTTTATTATCACTATATGATTCATATCACGAGATTTCCAAACCATTTCATAATATTTACGCATCTCTTC
>JYHA01000107.1 GCA_000970895.1 Candidatus Arcanibacter lacustris | reverse complement strand
GATAGGTGAGATTAGTTGTTTTATATATAGTACTACTTAGTATAGTCATTGGTAATGTAAACGCAGATACTTCTAAGGTCTCTTTAGCTGTTAGTCAGACAGTGAGTCACCCGGCATTAGATGAGACTCTTAGGGGTATATTAGATGAATTAAATAAGCAGGGATTTGTAATAGGTGATAACCTGGATTATAAATATTTTTGTGCTCAAGGTGATGTTATATTAAGTAATCAAATTGCTGCAAAAATTATATCTAATAGGCCTGATTATGCTATATCTATTGGCACTACTTCATCACAAAGTTTGTTAAATGCTAATAGAGCTAATGATATTCCAATTATTTTTAGCTCGGTCACTGATCCGGTAGCTGCAAAATTAGTAAAAGACTTAAATGCTCCAGAAAAAAATATCACAGGTGTTTCAAATTTCATAGATGTTGGGCCTCAGCTAGATTTGTTTAAAAAAATTCTACCTAATTTAAGTAAGGTGGGTTTTGTTTATAATTCAGGGGAAGTAAATTCAGTAAAAATCCTCCAAGTTTTAAAAGAGGCGGCTGCAACAAGAAATATTGAGATAATAACATCGGTTGCAACTAAAGCATCCGATGTTTCTCAAGGGATAAATAAGCTAGTTGGTAAAGTAGATGCGATATTTATAAGTAATGATAATACTGCTCTATCAGCCTTTTCTGTGATAGTTAAAATAGCTTTGGCAAATAAAGTGCCGTTATTTGTAAGTGATACAGATTTGGTTTCTCAGGGTGCGTTAGCGAGTATGGGGCCAAGTCAATATGAGCTTGGTCGTCAAGCTGGTAAAATGATCGTGCGATTAATTAAAGGCGAAAAAATCTCTAATATTCGGCTAGAATTTCCAAGTAAAATTGATGTGGTGATCAATGAGAAAATTGCCAAAGAGCTTGGCATAACAATCCCTAAAGAGTTATTAAAAAAATGAATTTTATGCAACTTGTAAATGGTCTGGAGCTAGGTGCTTTATATAGTTTGGTTGCTATTGCTGTATATATTAGCTTTAGGGTGATTAATTTCGCTGATCTTACAGTAGATGGTAGTTTTCCACTTGGTGGGGCTGTTTTATCCATATTAGTAATTAATGATGTTAATTATATAATTGCATTATTGGCCTCTGTTGCATCTGGCATGGTGGCTGGATTTGTTACTGCTTATTTAAATGTGCGTCATAAAATATTTGATATATTAGCAGGGATACTCACTATGACTGCTCTATATTCAATTAATTTAAGAATTATGGGTAGGCCAAATATAGCCCTGATGGATGACATCTTGCCTGCTGATGTTTCTTTGCTGATTGTGCCAGTAATTGCATTATCTGTAGCAATATTGGTTATTTTATTTTTAAAAACCCAAATAGGATTGGCGCTTATTTCAGTTGGTCAAAATCCAGTCTTGGCTGAGAGTTGTGGCATTGATACTAGCGGGATGAAAATTTTAGCTCTTGCTATTAGTAATGGGCTAGTAGCATTAGCTGGAGGCTTATTTGTTTTAAAACAAGGATTTGCAGATATCTCTATTGGAACGGGAACTATCATTATCGGTCTTGCTTCGGTTATTATTGGCACTAAGTTATTATCTTCAAAATCAATTAGCTTAACAATCATAGGAATATTTATTGGCTCTATCATCTATAGATTATTCGTAGCGCTAGCATTAAATATAGATTTTATAGGGTTGGAACCATCGGACTTGAATTTAATTTCAAGCTTGCTAGTTGCCTTTACTATGATATTCCCAACTTTATCAAGGTTAAGAAAATGATTAGGCTAGAAAATATTTCTGTAACTTTTGCCAAAAATACCCCACTGGAGCATAGGGCTTTAGATTCGCTCAATTTAGATATTAAACAGGGTGAGTTTGTAACGGTTATTGGTAATAATGGGGCAGGGAAGTCTACTTTGCAAGCTGTTGTTGCGGGGAATGTAACGCCTGATTCTGGATCTATAATTATAGATGGTAAAGATATAAGTTTTACATCTGTTGTAAAGCGTACCGAGTATATTGCCAGAGTTTTTCAAGATCCAAGGCTTGGTACTTGCGAACAACTAACTATTGAAGAAAATATGAGTTTAGCTTTTTCTAGAGGCAAGAAAAGAGGTTTGAGCTTTGCTTTGTCGCCTGATAATAGAAAATATTTTCAAGATAAATTATCTATTCTTGGGATGGGTCTAGAAAATAGAATTAATACTATAGTGGGGACTTTGTCAGGTGGTCAACGCCAAGCTCTTAGTTTGCTAATGGCTACCTTATCTCCTGCTAAGTTATTGTTATTAGATGAACATACGGCGGCTCTTGATCCTAAGATGGCTGAGGGCATCATGCAAATAACTAAAAAACTTTATATCGAAAATAAGCTGACTGTTTATAGTGGTCCCTTTTGTCTAGACAAATTTTTACATAATTTGAGATATAAAATTTCTATTCTTTGTTGTTAATATTAATATTTGCAAAATATACTTCTTTTGGAGTTTTGTAACTCAAAGATTGGTGCAATCTTACATTGTTATAAAAATCTATATATTCTGAGATTGCTGCTTTTGCCTGGCTTACAGTCTCTAGATCAAATAGATAAATCTTTTCTTGTTTTAGCGATCTCCAAAATCTCTCAATAAATACGTTATCAAGAGCTCTGCCTTTGCCATCCATGCTGATTGCTATTTCATTTTTTTGTAATATAGCAATAAAAGCTCCACAAGTATATTGGACTCCTTGATCTGTATTAAAAATATCAGGCTTACCATATCTTTGGATAGCTTCTTCTAAAACTTCTACACAAAAATCACTAGCAAGAGTTATAGAAAGGCTCCAGCTGAGCACATACCTACTATACCAGTCAATGATGGCTACAAGATATACAAAACCTTGCTTTAGCCTGATATAGGTGATATCAGAACTAAATACCTGATTGATATAACTTATTTTGACATCTCGTAGTAAATATGGATAAACCTTATGCGCTTGGTTTCTTTTGCTTAAATTCATCTTAGGATAAATTGGCTCCAAAGCTAGCATTTGGTAGTATTTACGTACTTTTTTACGCCCAATCTTATGTTCTTTAGATCTAAGTACCGCAGACATTCTCCTGGTGCCATAATAAGGGTGAGATGTAAAAATTTCATCTATTTTGTTCATCAATTGATAATCTTCTTGTGTTAAATCTTTTTCTTTAAAATAGTAACTAGAGCGGCTTAAATCTAGCAGTTCACATTGCCTAGATATACTGATTTTGCTGTTATTATCATCAATCATTTGTTTCTTTTCCTTATACGACAAACAAGCTAGATTTTTTTTTAATCCAGTCTCTCTCAACTGTTAATTGTCCAATTTGTTCATATAAGTTTTTTATTAATTCATCCTTTGTATTATCTGGAGCCTTGCTCTTACTCTTAAATCCTGCAACCATCGACTGTAAAGCCTCTTGCTTCCATTTATTGATTTGGGTTGCATGAACGCCGTATTTGCTACTAATTTGTGCTATAGTTAATTCAGCCTTAATGGCTTCTATAGCTACTTTGGTTTTTTCTTCACTACTATATTGTTTAGCCCTTTTAGTCATTCCTAGCTCCTTTTATGCTAGAAATATTATATCTCATTTTGCCATTTTTACTGTCCTATTTTTGGGGACCATTATA
>JYHA01000106.1 GCA_000970895.1 Candidatus Arcanibacter lacustris | reverse complement strand
ATTTGACTTCAGGAGGCATAGACATCATATATGCATCAACATTGCCATTGGTCATCACGCCAAATTTAGTACCACGATCAAAGAGTAGATTAAATTCGACATATCTTCCTCTTTTAATTAATTGATGTTCTCTTTGTTCTGGTGTCCAGGCTAAATTTTTGTTTCTTTCTACTATTTTAGGATAAATATCTAAAAACCCACTTCCTACATCTTTGGTAAAGCTGAAATCTCGATCGAAATTACCGCTATTTAAATTGTCGTAAAATATGCCGCCAATACCTCTTGGTTCATTTCTATGTTTTAGATAAAAATAATCATCAGCCCATTTTTTAAATTCAGGATAATATTCTGGGTCATATTTGTTGCAAATTTTTTCAAATACTTGATGAAATTCAGTTGTGTCTTTATCATTTGCAAACATGGGAGTAAGATCAGCTCCTCCTCCAAACCATGATTTGCTAGTAACTAAATATCTAGTATTCATGTGAACTGCAGGTACAAGTGGAGATCTCATGTGGGCTACAAGAGAAATGCCGCTAGCCCAAAAATATGGATCTTCTTCGGCTCCTGGAATTTCTTTTCTGAATTCTTTAGAAAATTCGCCATGAACTGTCGAGATATTTACTCCAACTTTTTCAAATACCTCTCCTTTCATGATGGACATAATGCCGCCACCACCACCATCTCGATCCCATTTCTTGCGCTCGAATTTAGCACCATTATCAATAGATTCAAACTTGCTACAAATGTTGGTAGCTAGTTCTTCAAACCACATGCTGGTAATTTTTTTTTGTTTTTCTATGTTGTCATTCATAATGGTCATTATATTAAAAATAACAGTAACTTCAATTAATTTCTTGAAGTCATATCAATATTATCCGATACTGAAATTTATATAGAATAATTGAATAAAAAGGTAATTTTAAATGACAGATCTATTATTTAACATCTCATCATTTTTAGTGATTATTTCACTGATAGTATTTATTCATGAGTTTGGTCACTATTATGTGGCTATTAAATCTGGTGTAAAGGTTGAAGTATTTTCAATCGGCATGGGGCCTGAGATTATTGGTTGGAATGATAAAAGAGGTACTCGTTGGAGAATTTGTCCTCTTCCTATTGGTGGATATGTCAAAATGTTTGGTGACAGTAATGCCTCTAGTGAGCCAGACCAAGATATCTTAGCTGGCATGAATGAAGATGAGAAGAAACAGGCTTTTCATACTAAGTCGTTAGTTGCTAAATCAATGATAGTAGCAGCTGGTCCTGGTGCTAATTTCTTACTTGCTATTTTTATGTTATTTGTCTTGTTCTTTTGTTATGGTAAAGGATTTACTACTACAGAAATAACTTATATTGAGCCAGAAAGTATTGCCCAAAAATCAGGTATAGAACTCGGAGATATAATCACCAAAATTAATGACCAAAAAATTGATGATTTTAACCAGCTCAGAGAAATAGTAACCGTAAATGCAGGACATGAATTAAATTTTACCATCAGTAGAGGGGGTAATGAATTTGATTTAACTATTATTCCTGAGTTAAAAGAACGTGAGGATGTTTTTGGTAATAAAATAGAAGTTGGTTCTTTGGGTATTGCATCAGATAAAATAGCCAGAAAAAAAATGGGTCTAATTGAGTCGGTGGCGGGAGGGGTAAGTGAAACCTATAGATTATCTTTCTTTATGTTAAAATCAGTAGGGCAGATGATTATAGGTAATGTTAGTACCGATAATATTGGTGGTCCTATCAAGATCGCTCAAATATCTGGGAGCTCTGTAAGACAGGGATTTCAAAATGTTTTGTGGTTTGTTGCTATATTATCGATTAATTTAGGTTTGATTAATCTATTTCCTATTCCAGTGTTAGATGGAGGGCATCTTTTATTTTATCTTATAGAAGGATTTAGAGGAAGACCAATGGCTGCTAAAATTCAGCAAATTAGTTTTCGTATAGGTATGGCACTAATTGGGTCTTTAATGATTTTCTCAGTATTTAATGATCTAAGAAGTCTTTTTTAAGAGGTTGCTTGATGGAAAAGAAGGCTTAAGTTAAACTTAAGCCTTCTAAGTGATTATTAGTAAAATAAAGGACCTGAAAAATCAGCTGTTACAAAATTTATGCTCACTCCAGCTACATTCACATTTCCAGTCTGAGGAAAAGAAGGAATAGTATGTTGCGCTGTAACATTTTCTTGCATATATTCATTCGAGGATGAAGTTGTTGGAATGCTTCCTTCGTTATCCGAATCTGTATTTTGAAGAACCATGCTATCAAAAAAGTGCGCATAATATAGTGGTCCCTTTTGTCTAGACAAATTTTTACATAATTTGAGATATAAAATTTCTATTCTTTGTTGTTAATATTAATATTTGCAAAATATACTTCTTTTGGAGTTTTGTAACTCAAAGATTGGTGCAATCTTACATTGTTATAAAAATCTATATATTCTGAGATTGCTGCTTTTGCCTGGCTTACAGTCTCTAGATCAAATAGATAAATCTTTTCTTGTTTTAGCGATCTCCAAAATCTCTCAATAAATACGTTATCAAGAGCTCTGCCTTTGCCATCCATGCTGATTGCTATTTCATTTTTTTGTAATATAGCAATAAAAGCTCCACAAGTATATTGGACTCCTTGATCTGTATTAAAAATATCAGGCTTACCATATCTTTGGATAGCTTCTTCTAAAACTTCTACACAAAAATCACTAGCAAGAGTTATAGAAAGGCTCCAGCTGAGCACATACCTACTATACCAGTCAATGATGGCTACAAGATATACAAAACCTTGCTTTAGCCTGATATAGGTGATATCAGAACTAAATACCTGATTGATATAACTTATTTTGACATCTCGTAGTAAATATGGATAAACCTTATGCGCTTGGTTTCTTTTGCTTAAATTCATCTTAGGATAAATTGGCTCCAAAGCTAGCATTTGGTAGTATTTACGTACTTTTTTACGCCCAATCTTATGGTCTTTAGATCTAAGTACCGCAGACATTCTCCTGGTGCCATAATAAGGGTGAGATGTAAAAATTTCATCTATTTTGTTCATCAATTGATAATCTTCTTGTGTTAAATCTTTTTCTTTAAAATAGTAACTAGAGCGGCTTAAATCTAGCAGTTCACATTGCCTAGATATACTGATTTTGCTGTTATTATCATCAATCATTTGTTTCTTTTCCTTATACGACAAACAAGCTAGATTTTTTTTTAATCCAGTCTCTCTCAACTGTTAATTGTCCAATTTGTTCATATAAGTTTTTTATTAATTCATCCTTTGTATTATCTGGAGCCTTGCTCTTACTCTTAAATCCTGCAACCATCGACTGTAAAGCCTCTTGCTTCCATTTATTGATTTGGGTTGCATGAACGCCGTATTTGCTACTAATTTGTGCTATAGTTAATTCAGCCTTAATGGCTTCTATAGCTACTTTGGTTTTTTCTTCACTACTATATTGTTTAGCCCTTTTAGTCATTCCTAGCTCCTTTTATGCTAGAAATATTATATCTCATTTTGCCATTTTTACTGTCCTATTTTTGGGGACCATTATA
>JYHA01000105.1 GCA_000970895.1 Candidatus Arcanibacter lacustris | reverse complement strand
CACTAAACAAGGTTGGCTCTTTATGATCAAGATTTATCCATCTATTATTGCTGCTGATTATGCTAATCTTGGTAGAGAAATAACTAATATTACAAATGCAGGAGCAGATGCTATCCATCTTGATATTATGGATGGAAATTTTGTACCAAATATCTCTATAGGACCAGATCTGGTAAAATCTCTTCGAAAATATACTAACTTACCTTTTCATGCTCATTTAATGGTAAGCCAAGTAGATTACTTCATAGAAGAATTTGCTAAAATATCTGATTTAATTATCATCCATGTTGAATCAACCACACATATAGCTCGTTCTCTCCAACTAATAAAATCTTTAGGCAAACAATGTGGGATCTCATTAGTTCCTTCAACCCACGAAGATGTTCTTGATTATTTATTACCCTTCATAGATCAAGTACTGGTTATGAGCGTTAATCCTGGATTTTGTGGACAGTTATTCATCGATAGTCAACTAACTAAAATCCATAATATCAGTAAAAAAATAGCTCTTTTGGGAAGAAACATTGATTTGAGCGTTGATGGTGGAATTAATGATATTACCGCCAAAAAATCAGTAGCAAATGGTGCTAACAGCCTGGTTGCTGGATCATTTATATTTGGTGAGAATAAAGATTACACCGATAGAATTATGCAACTCAAGAACTAAGATAGATCAAGTTAATCAACCATAAATTACAGATTGATGGAGTTAAGGACGACTTAAGGATATAGATACCCCTCCTCTCTGACTTCCTCTGACTAGAAGCTATTATGGCTTTAGCCATTAGAGCTTCTTGATCAGGGGATCCCCCAGAAAAAAAACACCACAATCACCTCTTGCAAATCATACATGCTCAAGAAGCGATTTGGATCCCCTGAATAAGGGCGACCTAATATAGTGGTCCCTTTTGTCTAGACAAATTTTTACATAATTTGAGATATAAAATTTCTATTCTTTGTTGTTAATATTAATATTTGCAAAATATACTTCTTTTGGAGTTTTGTAACTCAAAGATTGGTGCAATCTTACATTGTTATAAAAATCTATATATTCTGAGATTGCTGCTTTTGCCTGGCTTACAGTCTCTAGATCAAATAGATAAATCTTTTCTTGTTTTAGCGATCTCCAAAATCTCTCAATAAATACGTTATCAAGAGCTCTGCCTTTGCCATCCATGCTGATTGCTATTTCATTTTTTTGTAATATAGCAATAAAAGCTCCACAAGTATATTGGACTCCTTGATCTGTATTAAAAATATCAGGCTTACCATATCTTTGGATAGCTTCTTCTAAAACTTCTACACAAAAATCACTAGCAAGAGTTATAGAAAGGCTCCAGCTGAGCACATACCTACTATACCAGTCAATGATGGCTACAAGATATACAAAACCTTGCTTTAGCCTGATATAGGTGATATCAGAACTAAATACCTGATTGATATAACTTATTTTGACATCTCGTAGTAAATATGGATAAACCTTATGCGCTTGGTTTCTTTTGCTTAAATTCATCTTAGGATAAATTGGCTCCAAAGCTAGCATTTGGTAGTATTTACGTACTTTTTTACGCCCAATCTTATGGTCTTTAGATCTAAGTACCGCAGACATTCTCCTGGTGCCATAATAAGGGTGAGATGTAAAAATTTCATCTATTTTGTTCATCAATTGATAATCTTCTTGTGTTAAATCTTTTTCTTTAAAATAGTAACTAGAGCGGCTTAAATCTAGCAGTTCACATTGCCTAGATATACTGATTTTGCTGTTATTATCATCAATCATTTGTTTCTTTTCCTTATACGACAAACAAGCTAGATTTTTTTTTAATCCAGTCTCTCTCAACTGTTAATTGTCCAATTTGTTCATATAAGTTTTTTATTAATTCATCCTTTGTATTATCTGGAGCCTTGCTCTTACTCTTAAATCCTGCAACCATCGACTGTAAAGCCTCTTGCTTCCATTTATTGATTTGGGTTGCATGAACGCCGTATTTGCTACTAATTTGTGCTATAGTTAATTCAGCCTTAATGGCTTCTATAGCTACTTTGGTTTTTTCTTCACTACTATATTGTTTAGCCCTTTTAGTCATTCCTAGCTCCTTTTATGCTAGAAATATTATATCTCATTTTGCCATTTTTACTGTCCTATTTTTNGGGACCATTATA
>JYHA01000104.1 GCA_000970895.1 Candidatus Arcanibacter lacustris | reverse complement strand
CCAAAGACGTGCCTATGGCTTTAAAAATTTTGAAAATTATAGATTGCGTGTGAAAGTTTTATGTGGTTAATTAGGTTCGTTGAATTTTGCCCCTGTTTTTGTCACAGAGCCTTGAAAACTCACCAACCTTTGATTTGATTGGTGAGCCCGGCGCGATTCGAACGCGCGACCCACTGATTAAAAGTCAGATGCTCTACCGACTGAGCTACGGGCTCTTTTTAGAGATTTAAGATTTGTTTAACCTTAAATTATGTTCAAAATCATTAAATGTAATAATGATAACTGCACACGCACAATATATGTCTAATTAAGAGATAATTGTCAAGCTAAAAACTACAATAATTATCAAATAATTTTAAATAAGCTGAAATTTAGCTTTGTTTGATCTAGTTTTTGGTATTCTTCGAGTTTTATTAGAGCTAATCCCACATTATTTAGTTGTGAACACATGACACCTATTTTTATTTGATCAACTATTATGTCATCGCCAGTATGGGGTAATTCTTCGCCCCTAATGATGAAAATCTCTTTTCTTATTGTCCCTCTGTATTTGGTGCGTGAGGTTACTTCTTGACCCACGTAACAGCCCTTATCAAAATCAATTGCATTTAGTCTATCCATGGCAAATTCTAATGGGAAGGATTTTGATTCAATCAAATCTTTATGCCCCTCCGGAATACCTAAATTCAAACGCATTAGCTCATAATTATGATCGGAGTTAGTGATTTGAGTATTTTTTGGAGCTATAATTCTATAGCCTAATTCTTTGGATCTAGGATCGAGATAGCAAATGCCTTCATTGTAGATCTCCTTGCTACTAAAAACTCCCAACTCGTCTTTCTTGCTGATGATATTGATTTTTTTACGTAACTTATAGAGATTTAAGGTTTTAACAAGGGATTCTAGTGATAAGTAATCACAATCTATCAATAATTGATCCTGATCTTCTATAATAAAAAAATCATATAAGAATTTACCCACAGGGCTAAGCATTAAGCTATAGATAGGGCATTTATGAATATCATTGGTGATTAATCCTTGTAGGAATTCTTTTCTTTGCTCACCCTCTATGATGATCACGCTTCTATTTTCTAGTAATTGCATTTTTGTACTTAATCTATATATTAAATTGCATGAAAAAAATATCTTTTATCATTCCTATATATAACAAGGCTAGATATCTAAAGCTAGTATTAAAAGCAATAGAGGAGCAAATTGGTGATTTTGACAAGGAATATATTCTAATTGATGATGGTTCTACTGATGATTCTTTGTCATTAATCAAAGAGCTAACTAAAAATTGGTCTAACCTTAATATTATCACTCAAGATAACCAAGGTCCAAGTGTGGCTGTGAATAAAGGTATCTTTGCTGCTAAATCAGACTTTATCAAATTAGTAGATGGGGATGATATATTAATCTCAGATGCAACTATTTCACTTTTAAATGCTGCTCTTGAAAATAATCTTGATATTATTTATGGAAAAAGATCAAATTATTATCAAGCGGGAAGGGCTCCTGCTTGCAAAGCCAGTGACATAAATGCAAAAATATCAATCATAAAAGATCCATTAAAGAGTGTGTTACAAGGTAGTATCAGGGGGGTCAGTTCTTTTGCAGGTACTAGTGGCTTGATTAAAACAGAATTACTGCAAAAAACTTTAGGATCTAATGAGAAAATATTTATTCAAGATTTCTCAATGGCGCTTAGATGTTCATTTAAAGGATCAATTGGGTTTTTGGATAAAGAAGTAGCTATACTTGCTGATCATAGCTTTAAAGAAGACCATTTATCAAGTAATATCGATCAAGAAGCTCATGATGCATTACTTGCTATTTATTATTTTATTCTAGAAAATCAAGATCAACTAGAGGATTATAAAAGATATTTATACAAACGAGTTGCTAAAATTATTTGGAAAATACAATATAAAAAATCAAAACAAGATAGTTTTTTCTCTAAGCATTTCTTAGATTATTTGTTGAGTAAAGTTTCTAGCCCAACTATAGATGAGATTTTGATATATATTGAAAGTGTTATTAAAGAGTTTGATCAAGGAAATATTAGATTAATAAAGAATCAATAGGCTTGTGAGCAATTTTCCCCATCACAAACCTTTGATTGGCTAAGATCAATAAAAGTAAGATCTTTATTATTTTTTAACCATTCTATGTTTATAATATTGGATATATTAAACTAAGGTGGATAATACAGATTGTCATGAGACGTAAAAATATTATAATTGTTATAACTATAGTAATTAGTTCGATTCATGGTTCCTGTGAAGCTAAAGGTAATAATGATCTAAAAAATCTTACAGAATCAGAAGTGCTTTATGATATTGGTTCTGCTATTAAAGCCCCTCCTGTTAAAAACTCTAATAAAACTATTCAAATAGGAAAAGATCATCATCCACTTAATCCTAATGATGCTGCCCGTGATTTAAATAGGCCAGTAAAAGATAATGGTATTAAATATAATAATATTTTTGGCTCAGTAGATTATAATCAAGATATCAAACAACAAAATAATCAAATTCATAAAAGTAAAAACATCGATATTTCAGTAGAAGATAGAAGTCAGGAATATGAAAAAACGATGGTGATTTCGATGATTGAGGAAGCATCTATGGCTTTTAAACTTGGTCATTTAGAGGCTTCTACTACTTTATATGAAAATATACTTGATATAGATCACAGTAATCAAGATGCAACTCTGGGGCTTGCTGTTATACTTCATAAAACTGGAGTATTGCCCGAAGCCAAAAAACTATATACAAAAATCTTATCTCATGACCCTTTAAATCAAACAGCTCTAAATAATTTTCTATCTTTGATCGGTGAAGAGTCACCTGATGTTGCTTTATTTGAACTGAAAAAATTAGAATCAATTAATCCGACTATGAGTGTAATTCCTGCTCAAATATCAGTAATTTATTCAAACCAGCAAGATTATAAAATGGCTTTAGGCTATTTAAAAAAAGCTTATATGCTATCTCCAAATGCTATTAGCTATAAATATAATTTAGCAATATTATTAGACAAACTCGGTGATAAAGCTAATGCAATTAAGTTATATAGAGAGTTAATTATAGATAATGAGAATAATGTTTCATTACCTGGTTCGGTAGAGGTAATAAGAAGAAGATTGATATTTTTAAGTTCTAAAAATTACTAGGGGGTTTTATGGATCTAAGTGAGCTTTTGGCATATGCGCATAATAATGATGCTTCTGATATCCATATTTCTTCAGCTCATCCACCCATATTTAGAATTAGCGGAGATATGGTTCCTTTAAGAGTCTCTGCCCTTAAAGTAGAAGAAGTTAAGAATATTTTATATTCTATTATGAATGAAAAACAAAGAAGTGATTATGAGGCTTTCTTAGAAATTGATTTTGCTGTGCATTTTGGTGCTAAGAGATTCAGGGTTAATGCTTTTAATACCATGAATGGTCCTGCGGCAGTACTAAGAAGTATTCCATCAGAAATTAGAACTTTGGAAGAGATAGGAGCGCCGAGTGTTATTGCTGGATTTTCTTCTCTTCATAAGGGGATAATATTAGTTACAGGTCCTACCGGTAGTGGTAAATCGACAACTGTTGCATCTCTCATTAATCATATTAATCAAAATCATAGTAAGCATATTCTAACTATAGAAGATCCTATTGAATTTGTTCATCAATCTCAAAAATCTCTAATTAACCAAAGAGAAATTGGGGTTCATAGTAGTTCATTTGCCAAAGCATTAAAAAGTGCTTTGAGGGAAGATCCTGACGTTATTCTAATTGGAGAGCTAAGAGATCTTGAAACTATTCAGCTAGCATTAACTGCTGCTGAAACTGGACATTTAGTGATAGGAACTTTGCATACAAGTTCTGCGGCTCAAACAGTAGATAGGGTTATAGACGTATTTCCATCAGATGATAAAGAAATGATTCGCGCTATGCTTGCAAATTCTATTGAGGGTATTGTCTCGCAACGTTTGTTAAAAAAAGCAGATGGTAATGGTAGGGTTAGTGCCTTTGAGGTATTAACTGGAACTCCAGCTATTCGTAATCTTATAAGGGAAGGGAAGATTCCTCAAATATATTCTTTAATGCAGATAAATTCTAAAGCTGGCATGAGTATTATGAAAGATAGTATCCATGATTTATTGAATAAAAAAATTATCTCTCAAGAAACAGCAAGATCTGCTCTAAATATTACAGATCTTGATAAAGCTACATCATCATCAGCTGATAAAGGCTTCTAAAAGTGACTCATATTACTACACAAGGTTTTTTAGATGAAGTCTTAACTACTATGATTAGTAAGGGAGCCTCTGATTTATATATTACAGTGGATTGTCCTATAATTTATCGTGTTTCTGATAAATTAGTAAATCATTCAGATAGAATATTAAATAATGATGATATAGAACAAATGATTGCCCAATTATTAACTAAGCTTCAGATTGAGAGTTTTGATAAGGATCTAGAATATAATATTTCTATAGAATGGGCTAATAAAACTAGGTTTCGTTTAAATTTTTTCCATCAACAAAGAAATAGAGGTATAGTAATTAGGTCAATAAAAACTATTATACCTACAATTTCAGAATTAGGGTTGCCCTCTATTTATGCAGATTTAGCACTTAAAAAACGGGGACTAATACTAGTTTCAAGCCCAAGTGGCTCAGGAAAGTCAACTTCTGTTGCTGCGATGCTTAATCATAGAAATATCAATGGATCAGGTCATATTATAACAATTGAAGATCCGATAGAGTTTGTGCATTCTCACATTAACTGCATCTTTACTCAAAGAGAAATTGGTACTGATACTTTGTCATATGAGATAGCTTTAAAAAATTGCTTAAGACAAAAGGCTGATGTGGTTTTTATTGGTGAAATACGTGATCGCGAAACTATGGAATATGCTATTAATTTTGCTGAAACTGGCCATTTATGTATAGCAACTCTTCACTCTAATAATACTAACCAATCTATGCTTAGAATGTTGAGTTTTTTTCCAGAAGAATCTCATAGAAGTGTTGCCGTTGCCTTATCTCAAAATATAGAAGCAATTATTTCACAAAAGATAGTGCCTAATCTTTCGCATTCTAGGTCTTTGGTTACAGAAGTTATGTTAAATGTAGGGTTGATAAAAAGCTTAATAGCAGATATCAAGATTGATGAAATTAGAGATATGATGGAAAAAAATGAAGGTATGGGCTCTATGACTTTTGATAGTTCTTTATATAATATGGTTAAGGGCGGAATTATTAGTGAAGAAGTAGCAGTCTCTAATGCAGAAAGTCCAAATCAACTAAAATTTCGCTTTGTTCAAAATAATCAAAATTCCCCGTTAAATAAAGCCCTAAATAATAGTTCTAATAAAAATAGTTTTTAAGTATTTTTATTCAAATCCATAAGTTTCAAGACTCATATGCATAGTGCAATAGCCTCCTGAACTAGGTGTGTAACTTGCAGAACTATGAGGAGAGATTACGTTTCTTAGCCATGCTGTAGTACAACTATTTACAGATGATGGGCTTGCGCCAGACGATCCAGTATTGTAAGCAATTATTAGTCCAGTAAGTGGTAAACCATCATCAACTTTAAGATCTATATTATAAGCATCATTAACTGCTATTGTGTACACGTTATAACACCAATTTTGGCTACTAGATAAAACTAGAGAGTTAAAATTTGTATAATTACTCCACAAGTTTTGACTATAAATCCAATAAATATTGCCTGATCCATAAGCTGAATAAGGAACATTAGTAAGACAACTATTATCAATAAGCACCCCTGAATATTGATTATTTATTAATCCAGCCAAAGCTAATTCTTGAAATGCTGAAGGTACTTCTTGGCTGCCCCATGGTTCAAATGATCTATCGCCAATCAAACCATCTCCATTGCCATTATAAACAGTATTTCCATTAACATCTGTAGTGCCAAAAACAATAGTTGCATTATCCATATCACCTGGTAAGCTTCCATAAACAGTAGCAAATGTAGTAAAGGCTGATTTGTAGTTCTGTAATTCTTTTATAGTGGCAATGAGTTTTGAATTAGCAGTAATTGCACCTAATGTCACAATTGTTCCTGCTAGTAACCCTATTATTGCCAAAACTATTGACATTTCTATAAGGGTAAATGCATTTTTGTTGTTTATCTTTTCCATCTGAAGGATTATATCATATATTTCTATTTATATAAAATGAAAATTAAAAAGTTGCTTGTATCAGAATCCTATCTAGTGGTACAATCCTTTTGAAAATTAAAAAAGGTGTTATTGATGAAAATTACTATACATAAAGCAGAGAATTATGAAGCAATGCGCAAAAGTGGCAAATTAGCAGCGCAGGTACTTGATTATATTGCTGATTTTGTAAAACCAGGGGTTACTACTCTTGAGCTTAATGATCTATGTCATAAGATGATTCTTGAAAATGATGCAATTCCTGCTCCATTAAATTATCGAGGTTTTCCTAAATCAATTTGTACTTCGATTAATCATGTGGTTTGCCATGGTATTCCAGATGAAAGAAAATTAAAAGAAGGTGATATAGTAAATATTGATGTGACTGTGATTACTAAAGAAGGTTGGTATGGCGATACTAGTAGAATGTATTTTGTTGGTGAAGTACCAATAAAGGCTAAAAAATTAGTGCAAAAAACCTATGATGTGATGATGCTTGGTATTGAGCAAGTAAAGCCTGGTGCATATGTTGGAGATATTGGTTATGCTATTCAAACAGAAGCTGAAAAATCTGGTTATTCTGTAGTGAGAGATTATTGTGGACATGGTATTGGTCAGATATTTCATGGACTTCCTAATATTGTTCATTATGGCAGACGAGGTGAGGGGGAATTGCTATTAGAAGGTATGTTCTTTACCGTTGAACCTATGATTAATATTGGTAAAAAAGAAACTAAGTTAAAGCCTGATGGTTGGACGGTAGTTACTAAAGATCTCTCACTTTCTGCTCAATTTGAACATACTATTGCTGTGACTAAAGATGGTTATGAGATTTTTACCCAGTCTCCTAAAGGTTTGCACTTTCCTCCTTATAAGTAAGTAGCATGAGCTTATATTTTGCATTACTTGCAAGTTTTATATTGGTGTTAATTGGTACAACATATTTAATCTCATATTTGCTTGAGAAAAATATTCTTGATGTACCAAATAACAGAAGTAATCATCATATTGCTACTCCAAGAGGTGGTGGAATTTTAATTATTATTTCCATTTTGCTTGGATCAAGTGTTGCTGGTATTGTCAATATGGAATTAATAATATTATTATTTGGTGCTTTGTTTTTATCTATAGTTGGCTTTGTAGATGATAGGTTTGATTTGCCTATATATCTTAGGCTTTCTGCCCAAGTTTTTGTATCTTTGGCAGTAATATCCAACATTCCAGCTGATATTTTGATTTTTAAAAATTACTTGCCCAGCTATATTGAAAAATCATTGATGATCTTAGCTCTGATCTATTTTATGAATTGCTTTAACTTTATGGATGGGATTGATGGAATAGCATCTTCAGAGTCTATTCATATCGCTCTTAGTATCTTTATATTGTCATTTTTTGTTGTAATGAAATCAGAATTAAAACATCTATGTTTAATTATAATAGTAGCAAATTTAGCATTCTTAAGATGGAACTGGCATAAGGCTAAGATTTTTATGGGTGATTCGGGAAGTGTTTCTCTTGGTTTTATTCTTGGATGGTTGTTAATTAAACTAGCTCTTGCAGGTGGGGTTCTTGCAAGTTTAATCATACCTTTATATTTCCTATCAGATAGTTTAATTACTATGGGTAAGAGATTATTTAATGGCGAGAAAATATGGCAAGCCCATTCTAAGCATTTCTATCAAATAGCTGTAAGAAATGGAGTGAGTCACGACTTAGTTGTTAAATATATTTGGGTAGCTAATATATTTTTGACTATTGTTGCTATTATTTCGATCTATTATTCTTTATTATCCATTATCTTAGCTGCTTTTACCATTTATATGATAATTTCACATTTAAAGAAATCAGGACCTACAAAATGAGTATATTTGAAGCTTATAGTTATTTATTTTTTGATAGTATGATGGGGATGTTTTTAGTTCCTCCACATCATGCTTTTGTTTTTGATATGATGTTGATGTTCGGCTTTTATAATAAGATTTCTATGGTAATATTTTCAAGCCTAGGAGCATTGCTTGGGGTGATGTTAGATTGGATTTTGGGAAAACTTATTAGAAGTCTTCAATCTCCAGCTGGATTTATAGAAGATTACGTTCATTACAATGTGATCAATAAAGTTATAAGATTTTGCTGGCCGTTATTATTACTATTATCATTCTTGCCTGCTTGGTGGAGCTTCACCTACATTCCAATCGCTGGTTTTGTGATAGTCTCTATAGGTATATATAAAATATCTTTGAAGAATATATTGTTGGTTTATGCACCGATGGTTGTGTTGCATCAAATTTTAGTTGTGATGATGTTTGTAGCGTAGTAGTTATTGCGAAAATACTACATCTAACGTACATAATTGACTGTCGTTTGAAGCAGCAATATTATACTGATTTATAGTTACCCCATTTGCATAGCTAGTACCTATTATGCATCCTGAAGTATATGAAGAACTTATAGTAGCATTTCCACTATAACTTGGAGGATCACTCATACTTTCATTTATACCTCCACCATTAAAAGGAATAACGATTCCCGAACATGGAAGTCCATCATCTAATTTTGTATCTATATTCCTAGCCATAGATGGAGATAAAAAATTAGATAAGGTTGTTCCTGGAACTCCAATGTCATATACTCCTAATCTGAAATGATTTTTACCATCAGCAACATTACCATATGCAATAATTCCAACAGTAAAACCTTGTACGAACTGATCAGGATTGGATCCAGCGGTATTCATAGACTTAATAATAGGTATATCTACACCAGGATAGACATATATAGTAAAATAACTTGATTTAGGTGTTTTTATATAGTATATTGAAATCAAAAACACATGACAACAAAATCATATAGTAACGACCTTAGATTAAGAGTAATAGATCAGATAAAATCTGGAATGAAGCAAAAGATGGTATCACAATTATTTGCTGTTAGTATCAATGCTGTAAATAGGTGGTGGTTAAGGTATAAGAAAGAAGGCTCTTTAGTATCGAAGATCAGAGGCGGAAGTAAAGGAAAGCTAGATCCTTTGGAGCTAGAAAAATATGTAAAATCGAACCCTAACCAAACGCTAGAAGAAATAGGCAAGGTCTTTGGAGTAAGTGATTGCGCCATTCATAAAAGATTAAAAGCTTTGGGATTTAGGTATAAAAAAAAGACTTTAAATATCTGGAAGCAAATCAAGAAAGAAGAGAAGTCTACTTAGAAGAGGTTAAAGATATAGAACCAAGCGATCTTGTATATATTGACGAGAGCGGTATAGAAGCAGGAATTATCAAAGACAGAGGCTGGGGGAAAAAGGGCGAGATACTAGCTGGCGAAAAAAGTGGCAAACATTATTTAAGAACGAATATTGTGTCAGGTTTAGTTGACAATAAACCTATAGCACCACTGGTTTTTTATGGTTCATGCAATACGATTTTTTTTGAGTCTTGGGTAGAACAGTTTTTAATCAAAGAGTTAAAGCCTGGGAAGGTTGTAATTTGGGACAATGCTACTTTTCACAAATCAAAAAAAACCAAAGAATTAATAGAATCAGTAGGTTGTCGAGTTATTTTTCTACCAGCTTATTCCCCAGATCTTAATCCTATAGAAAAATTCTGGGCAAATATGAAAAGATGGATAAAAAATAATATTACCGCTTTCGATAAATTATACGATGCTTTAAAAGCCTTCTTTTGCACACCTAATTCAAGTTAATTTACTATA
>JYHA01000103.1 GCA_000970895.1 Candidatus Arcanibacter lacustris | reverse complement strand
TGCCAAATAAAAAAACAAAACAATCATATGTGGCCATTCCTGATCAATCATATGTAACCATTCCTGATATATATAAATACTATGCAGTACATAATAATACAATCAAGCTTGACGACTATGGCCCTCCATTATTGGGTACAGAATGAGAATAATGCAATAATTTTCTTCATTTAATCAATGTTACTATTAAATTATTAACAAGTGGTTATTAATATCATAAA
>JYHA01000102.1 GCA_000970895.1 Candidatus Arcanibacter lacustris | reverse complement strand
TGCCAAATAAAAAAACAAAACAATCATATGTGGCCATTCCTGATCAATCATATGTGGCCATTCCTGATCAATCATATGTAACCATTCCTGATCAATCATATGTAACCATTCCTGATATATATAAATACTATGCAGTACATAATAATACAATCAAGCTTGACGACTATGGCCCTCCATTATTGGGTACAGAATGAGAATAATGCAATAATTTTCTTCATTTAATCAATGTTACTATTAAATTATTAACAAGTGGTTATTAATATCATAAA
>JYHA01000101.1 GCA_000970895.1 Candidatus Arcanibacter lacustris | reverse complement strand
TGCCAAATAAAAAAACAAAACAATCATATGTGGCCATTCCTGATCAATCATATGTAACCATTCCTGATATATATAAATACTATGCAGTACATAATAATACAATCAAGCTTGACGACTATGGCCCTCCATTATTGGGTACAGAATGAGAATAATGCAATAATTTTCTTCATTTAATCAATGTTACTATTAAATTATTAACAAGTGGTTATTAATATCATAAATATAATGGAGGTTAAAATGACAATAAATTCCTTAGAAAAAAATATGCATTATCAAGATCGTGATTTGCTAAATGCTTTTTATTTTGCTATGC
>JYHA01000100.1 GCA_000970895.1 Candidatus Arcanibacter lacustris | reverse complement strand
TGATTTGTACCTGAGTTTGGTACCATTTGCCTTTTTTAGAATCAAGCTCTTTGACTATATCTTCTAGTTTTTGTTTGGGTACTGTAGGATAAACCTGTTTTTCAATAATGCCCCTAGGTTTACTTGCATTTATTGAAGCTAAAGAATATAAAACATCAAACTTACCATCAACACATTTAACGTTTTTTATAATATGCTTATTTACAAAAGATTCTGAAGATGTTCTCATTTTATGAATCAACTGCATTACTACATCAGCTAAATTATCAGTTATTCCTTGAGATCTAATATAGATAAATACCGCCATCATACCGTACTTAGCATCAGAATTATATTCTTTGATATGACTTGGAAGTAATGCCATTACACGATGATAATATTTTAGTAATAACTTTCTATCAAAGCCTGCTAATAGCTCTTTTGGTAGAGAAATATTTTGTAGAAAATTTGCTTTTACCAGCTCATCTTCCACTAATTTAAGCTTTGCTCCTGCTATATCCTTCTTTAATTGCCATAGATGAATTTGTTTTATTTCTTTTTGATCAGATGATTTTTTATCTGATTGCTCTGGCTCTATCTCATCTCCCCCTAGTAATTTATCAATTATATCTTTAGTTTCTTTGGATAATGATGAAACAATGCTACTAAAAAACTTATGTTCAAAGCGTGCTCTACTTGTTGTTATATACCTATCTACTTTCTTTTTTAAAAATGGTTCTAATTTTTGTTCTTTAAAAAATTTATATGCATATTCTTTCTCTTGTTCATCAGTAAGACACTTTGGTGCAGCCTGCTCCATAAGATAGGCTATAAGTTTTTCTACATGAACATTACTAGCTTTCTTAAACCCAAGAAAATCTCTAATATCACTGCGAAAACGTTCTATAGTCCTATTATTCCAATTAAAATCATAATCATCTGAAAAAGATACACCCAATTGACTGGATAAACTATCTACTAACATCGGATCAATAACATCCTTATCTGATGGATGATATCCTTCTGTTTGAAAAAACTTTAACATGATAGCAAAAATCATCTTATTCTCATCGCCATGCTTTTGTTGTACTAAAATTAATTCTTCAGTATCTAATAAAAATAGTTCTTCTGTTTTATTCATAATAATTAATATCTTAATTTCAGTTCCTAGAACACCTGATGTCGGTACTTATAAAATACTGATCAAGCTCTAAAGACACGTTATAAACTCCATTATACCAGCATAATTATACGACAAACTATATCTTATTGTAAAGTGGAACTTATAAAATGTAATTTACAGCGAATGTTAGCTTAAATTTATCTCTATTGCTTGATATATTTTGATATTTAGGTATTAAAATATTAATTATGTGGCGGCCAAAGGCACGTACCTTCACACTCCCCCTTATGAAGAATCCTTAGTATATTAATATTTACCCATGCATAACACTATTTATATTACACTTCCACCACCATAAGCGTGTGGTAAAAGTCTATCCTCTCGTCTTTTTCCAAGAAGTTAAGATTAATATCGGTGAGCCAGGTTAATTTCATAAGTATGAACCCCTAATTATCTTCCAAAAAATCTGCAATATCGACGATGCGATAAAAGTAAGGGTTTGTCACAACGCTAGATGCAACACCGCCTAAATGAAACAACACCGCAACTTTTGCAAACCCCTTAGGAGTCTTGAGTCTTGATATCTTTTCTTGCATTTCATTAATAATATCGTTGTTAATTTCACGCTTTTTGAATTTGAATTCACAAATAAACAAGCTGTTCGTTTTGGTCTGAACCAAATAATCGATTTGACAACCTTGTTGAGTGGTTGTTTTTGTTTGTCTATAAGGTCCGCTACGTACAATATCAACGGGTGAAATGCCTAATTTTTGAAGCAACAGTGGACGGTTTTGTAAAAGCAAGCTTTCCAGTTGTAGGCCCATATGCGTTTCAAATCCTGGCATAGTAGATAGCTGTACTTGATCGAATCCACCATCGGCAATAGCGCCTAGATTTGGCTCTATGACTTTGAGATAAAACCTCATATATGGGTCTGAGATTCTATATAAGCTTTGTTTTAAGGGGTTTGCCGTTTTAAACGACCATAGTGATTGTTTAACAACAAAGCCTGCCACAATGAGATGATCCATCATTTGGCTCAGAGTGCCACTGTGAGCAAATTCTATGCTCTGCCTTATTTCTGATAAAGTTCTAACACCGTTTTTAAGGCTATCTAGGATCTTTTTATACGTGGCTCCTTTACCATTAAAGAGATCGTGAAAAATACGATCGAATTCTGTCACAAGCAGTCCGGTTTTTTCAAAAGCAAGTTGCTTGATATTATCACTAGCCGTCATACCGGGATTAAACTGCTCTAAGTACCATGGCACACCGCCCACAACGCTGAGTAGTTTATACATATCATAATGAGAAAGCTGCATGCCAAGCGTTCGTAAAAACTCTGCGTTTTCAGGAATGGATAGCGGCTCTAAGCTAATCGTTAAATTGACGCGCCCAAAAAATGCCGTACTCTTGAGGATATTTTCTTCGATCCAGGTTGAGACTGATCCACAAAACACAAGCAACACATGCATCGTTTGCTTATCCCACCAAGCTTTGAGTTTAGGGATAAAGCTAGAGTCTTTTGATCCCATCCACGAAATCTCATCAAGCAGAATGATGTCCCCAGGCTTAATATGGAGGCTCAAATGCTCAAAGGCATCACTCCAATCTAGGAAAGTCATGGGCGGGATTTTGAGCATCAATGCGAGTTGCCGTGCAAAATTATCCCTTTGTTGTTGCGCAGAAATACCATCTTCTGGGGCAAGTCCTGCGAAACTCCAAAATGTTTGCGCGTTAGATATTTTAGCAAATTCGCCTATAAGCCTGCTTTTTCCAATCCTTCTTCGTCCTTTTACGACAACAAGGCTGGATGTTTTCTTCTTATACAGAGCTTTTAGCCGCTCTAGTTCAGCTTTTCGGCCAATAAATACTGGATTCGACATAGCCACCTCTATTATGCTTAATATACATTATATCATATCTCGAGCATGAGATAAAGTCAACAATAAATGCTCAAGATGATGTTTTTGGCTTCTTGAGATCGAATGGTTCTATCTATCATGTCCCAATTGTGTCGAAATTTATCATAAATAGGTCATGGTATGTCCGTATAGCTTACATATGGTGTAATGGAAGCATCTCGGTTCTGTCGCGTTTGTTGAAAGTAAATGAATTATCTGATATCTTGTGTTAAACATTAGCAAGGTAAAAGATGATAAAACTAGATCCAAAAATCATAAAACATTTTAAAGGTTATAATAATAGCGCTGAAATAATTATGACTTGTTTATATTTCAAGTTTAGATATTCCTTAAGTTACAGAGATATTGAAGAATTATCTGGAATTAGGGGTTTAAGCATTGATCATTCTAATATTCAAAGGTGGGTAGAGAAGTTTGCTCCATTACTTGACAAGAGATTTAGAAGTAGGAAACGTGATGTTAATAGTAGTTGGCGTATGGATGAGACTTATATCAAAATAAATGGATCATGGTATTATTTATATAGAGCGGTTGATAAATATGGCTTTACCATTGATTTTATGCTAAGGGCAAGAAGAGATGGGGTTGCTGCTAAAGCATTTTTTAGAAAAGCTATTAGACAACATGGTAAGCCAATAAAAATCAATGTTGATAAGAGTGGAGCCAATAAATGTGCCCTTGATGCAATTAATGATAATTACCCAGAAAATCAGAAAATAGAAATTAGGCAAAACAAATACTTAAATAATATGATAGAGCAAGA
>JYHA01000099.1 GCA_000970895.1 Candidatus Arcanibacter lacustris | reverse complement strand
AGAAGAGATGCGTAAATATTATGAAATGGTTTGGAAATCTCGTGATATGAATCATATAGTGATAATAAAAACCCTATTATATACTGGTGCGAGAGTCAGCGAGTTAGTAAATATCAAGTTATCTGAGGTGGATTTAGACAATTGCCAGATCAAAATAACCCAAGGTAAGGGCAAAAAAGATCGAATAGTTCCGTTTCCAAGTAGTTTTAGAGAAATATTAGCCATGCATATTAACAAAATGAATGAAAGAAATAGTAAATATTTATTTGAAAGCTCATGGAAAAGAAATTATACCGATAGAGGTGTTAGAAAAATATTAGCAAATTACACTAAACTTGCTGGAATGGAGCAATCAATTTCACCACACAAACTAAGACATTTTTTATTTACCTGGTTAAAAAAACAAGGAATAGATGATGCACTGATTCAACCATATTCTGGTCATGAGAGCAGGAAAACACTGGAGATTTACTCAAAATTATCGATAGGAGAAGCACAAAAAGCGTATGACAATAACATGGATAAGTTCCCTATATAGTTTAACTTCTTAACCACGTGGCGGCCAAAGGCACGTACCTTCGTGTTGGGGCATAAATTGGATAAAATTAAAATCTATCTCGATGCCAAGAAAAGCTACGCATGGATTGCTGGAGAATTATCTGTTAGTAAGCAGACGATTGCTAAAGTTAAACAATGCTTATAATAGACACCTGATAAACTTCTAAATAATTTATTCGTAACATAAGGATCCGTTAACCATTTGTTAACCTTTGGCATGTATAGATATCTTAACTTTTACAAAGTGAGCAGTGTGTTAATATAAATTATAATGCATTAATTAAGTTGTAATATAATTTTTACCTTTGTAAATAATATTTACAAAAATAAATATATCATTTAGTTTTTTAGTAATGAAATATGTTTTAATTTAAGGAATTGACTAAATGCAAACACAAACAAACAAAAAATCACCTACAAAGAGGTTTGTATTAGGCTTCATAGTGATGTTTATTCTTTCTATTATAGTTCAGGGATATGTTGTTGTGACTAGAGTTTCTGATGAAGAATGGGCAAAATATAAATGTAGTTACGATATACAGTACGAGTTTTTATTTTCTGGACTTATTAGTTCATACAGACATGAACTAGAAAAAAATAGTTCAGCTAAAAATAGCATGATAATGTCAATGATGGTGAAGCTAGATAAGTTAATTTATGAGAGAGTAAAAAAGAAAATCCCTAAAGATGATTTAATGTTAGCTACCTTTTGGTTTCGTAGCGAAATAGAATCTATTACGTCGCAGGATCATATAGAAAACCCCTCTATATATGTACCTCTGATGCTAAAAACATTAAAAACCTTTGCAACAACCGATAGCCAAGTAAAAATATTGAATGATTATACGAGATACACAATGGTTGATCACATAATTTCTTTCTTTTTTGATGAGAATAATCTGCCAATTTTATTAAAAACTTACGATCAGTGGTTGCCAGAAATGATTGCCTGCACCTCTGTTTTTGTTGAAAAAATAGGAGATGGAAAAGCGCTATTTGAAAGTAAAAAATTAAAAACAGCTCCATTTAGAGCGATTATAAGAGCCATAAGTGCTAATTATTATTATTTAATAGAGTCTAAGAAAGTTGATTGTCAATCTAGGGAGATAAAAAACATGGAAAAATACGTCAATCATCTTTTAGATTTGATACCAAAATATAAAACTATAGAAATATCAACCAAGATAGATGATGTTTTTTTTAAGGGAGCTATTGAAGAATTTAAAAATGGTTATCCAGGTCTCAAGAAATTTATGAAGGATCAATGTAATATTGACTTTAAGTACGAAACTTTTAATTACTAATTGATGGAGAATAAAATGACTAATGAAAATAAAATAATTGTAACCTTAGAAAGTGATTCTAATGGTGATTTTCATGTATCTGATAACAGTGTTTTTGATAACATTAAAGACGCCTATGATAAATTAACTGCTTATGATTACGTAAAGCATTTTATCGATGCTAGTAAAGAATCTCTAAATATGAAATCAGAATCTAATTTATTCAAAGAAAGGCCAGAATTAGCTAATAAAGATCGTCTATTTAGCTAAAAAATAAGTTTTTAGCTAAAATATTAAATTGAGTAAGTAAAAAGGAATTAAAAATTGGAAGCACTAAAATTTTTTATAAAAAGCAGCAAAGTCATTTTCAAAATAGCGATAGTTTTAGCCGTTATAGCAGGACTTGCCTTTTCTGCAGTTTATCTATTCTTTACAATTGTTAACGACCAAGATTATAGCAAAAGTAAATTTGATTCGGCTAAATGGATTGAAGCTGCATCCTACGTTCCTGGGCAGGGTTATCCTAATATAGCTGCATGCGTTAGAGGTGAGATGTATAATGATTTAAAAAATAACTACTTAAAAAAGGGCATGTCATTTGAGGAAGTCAAAAAACTTCTTGGAGAGCCGTCGGGAAAAAGAATCTATAGCAATTATTTATACTTTTATGAAGAATGGTTTAATACAGATAATAGAACAGTTGAAGAGTATTCGATTCATGTTAAACAATATTTAGATAATAATAAAAATAGAAATAAAATATTAAGCATTCTAGATCATCAAAGGAAGTATGTAATATATAAAATGGGAAGCTGCAATCTAGGGAGCTGGGAAAATTTACTTATGTATTTTGATGAAAAAAATATTCTAAAAAAATATTACAGGAATCATAGCAATGATTATGGATTTCCAATCACAATAAGAGGAGAATATGACAAATAAACCAAGAGATTTAGCAAAGCTTAGTGATGCAGTATATGAAGGACCAAAAGACGGGTATGCCGCCGAACTTCCTCCAGGATACAGTTATATTGATTCATCAGGCACTAAGGAAAGCTCTGAAGGTTATTTTGGTGCAGCTTTTAAAAGTGGGAATACAGTTGTTGTAGCACATCGTGGTACGGATTCTTTTAGTGATGTAGATGATGATTATGCTATTTTTGTTGGCAAGCATTTACCTGATCAGGTCAAAGAAGCGGAGCAATTTACTAAGAAAATTAGAGCGAAATATGGTAATGATGTTGAAATAATTCATACAGGTCATTCACTTGGAGGAGGAGTAGCGCAAGTAATGGCTTTAATGGGCAAAGATAGAGCAGTATCATTTGACAATCCTGGAATAAAAGGAATAGCATTTAATAATTTTGGTATTAGTTCCATCAACACAAATAAGATCACCGCTTATGTTTCTGCACCCAATGCCATTAATACTGCTGGTGAGCATTTAGTAAATCCTATTCAGCTTGATAGAGGCTTTGCTCCACAAGGTGATTACGATATTGGTGTTACTAATTATTTGTCATATAGCTACTCATCTCATCAAATTAAGGAGATGATTTCTAGTTTTGATCAAGTAACTGGACAACCAATATCAACAATTCCCTATAAACAATGGCCTCAAGGGTTTAATGCTGGCTATAATCACTACGTTCAAAATACACTTGCTAATGCTAATAAAGCTTACATTGTAAGCGGTATAGATGAAAATCAAGTCTCTAAATTATATAATATTCCAGTTGATAGAATAGTTGAAAATACCCAAGCAAACACTGATCCTTTAGGTAGAACTCCTGCTACTAAAAGCTTCACTATTATCCCAGATTTAAAAAAAGCTAAAGATGAAGGCAAATCATATAATTCTGGATCACAAGGAGATTTTACAAATAGTTGTGGAAAAGACGATAAAACCAAAGTCAAGACACATACAGTATCTAAAGGGGATACAGTTTGGACTATAGCAAATAATCATGGTAAGACGGTTAGTGAATTACTAAGCGTACCTGGTAATGAATATCTCAAAGATTTAAGAAAAGTGGATGCTTTTGGTAGAGAGTCATTTGATATAAAGTATGAGGTTCTGTCGCGTTTGTTGAAAGTAAATGAATTATCTGATATCTTGTGTTAAACATTAGCAAGGTAAAAGATGATAAAACTAGATCCAAAAATCATAAAACATTTTAAAGGTTATAATAATAGCGCTGAAATAATTATGACTTGTTTATATTTCAAGTTTAGATATTCCTTAAGTTACAGAGATATTGAAGAATTATCTGGAATTAGGGGTTTAAGCATTGATCATTCTAATATTCAAAGGTGGGTAGAGAAGTTTGCTCCATTACTTGACAAGAGATTTAGAAGTAGGAAACGTGATGTTAATAGTAGTTGGCGTATGGATGAGACTTATATCAAAATAAATGGATCATGGTATTATTTATATAGAGCGGTTGATAAATATGGCTTTACCATTGATTTTATGCTAAGGGCAAGAAGAGATGGGGTTGCTGCTAAAGCATTTTTTAGAAAAGCTATTAGACAACATGGTAAGCCAATAAAAATCAATGTTGATAAGAGTGGAGCCAATAAATGTGCCCTTGATGCAATTAATGATAATTACCCAGAAAATCAGAAAATAGAAATTAGGCAAAACAAATACTTAAATAATATGATAGAGCAAGA
>JYHA01000098.1 GCA_000970895.1 Candidatus Arcanibacter lacustris | reverse complement strand
GGGTTCTGTCGCGTTTGTTGAAAGTAAATGAATTATCTGATATCTTGTGTTAAACATTAGCAAGGTAAAAGATGATAAAACTAGATCCAAAAATCATAAAACATTTTAAAGGTTATAATAATAGCGCTGAAATAATTATGACTTGTTTATATTTCAAGTTTAGATATTCCTTAAGTTACAGAGATATTGAAGAATTATCTGGAATTAGGGGTTTAAGCATTGATCATTCTAATATTCAAAGGTGGGTAGAGAAGTTTGCTCCATTACTTGACAAGAGATTTAGAAGTAGGAAACGTGATGTTAATAGTAGTTGGCGTATGGATGAGACTTATATCAAAATAAATGGATCATGGTATTATTTATATAGAGCGGTTGATAAATATGGCTTTACCATTGATTTTATGCTAAGGGCAAGAAGAGATGGGGTTGCTGCTAAAGCATTTTTTAGAAAAGCTATTAGACAACATGGTAAGCCAATAAAAATCAATGTTGATAAGAGTGGAGCCAATAAATGTGCCCTTGATGCAATTAATGATAATTACCCAGAAAATCAGAAAATAGAAATTAGGCAAAACAAATACTTAAATAATATGATAGAGCAAGA
>JYHA01000097.1 GCA_000970895.1 Candidatus Arcanibacter lacustris | reverse complement strand
ATACGATGCTTTAAAAGCCTTCTTTTGCACACCTAATTCAAGTTAATTTACTATAGATCCAAAAATCATAAAACATTTTAAAGGTTATAATAATAGCGCTGAAATAATTATGACTTGTTTATATTTCAAGTTTAGATATTCCTTAAGTTACAGAGATATTGAAGAATTATCTGGAATTAGGGGTTTAAGCATTGATCATTCTAATATTCAAAGGTGGGTAGAGAAGTTTGCTCCATTACTTGACAAGAGATTTAGAAGTAGGAAACGTGATGTTAATAGTAGTTGGCGTATGGATGAGACTTATATCAAAATAAATGGATCATGGTATTATTTATATAGAGCGGTTGATAAATATGGCTTTACCATTGATTTTATGCTAAGGGCAAGAAGAGATGGGGTTGCTGCTAAAGCATTTTTTAGAAAAGCTATTAGACAACATGGTAAGCCAATAAAAATCAATGTTGATAAGAGTGGAGCCAATAAATGTGCCCTTGATGCAATTAATGATAATTACCCAGAAAATCAGAAAATAGAAATTAGGCAAAACAAATACTTAAATAATATGATAGAGCAAGA
>JYHA01000096.1 GCA_000970895.1 Candidatus Arcanibacter lacustris | reverse complement strand
ACATATGATTGATCAGGAATGGCCACATATGATTGTTTTGTTTTTTTATTTGGCATAGCAAAATAAAAAGCATTTAGCAAATCACGATCTTGATAATGCATATTTTTTTCTAAGGAATTTATTGTCATTTTAACCTCCATTATATTTATGATATTAATAACCACTTGTTAATAATTTAATAGTAACATTGATTAAATGATAAGTAAAGTTAAATAATTTTAAAAGTAGTTAAGAGAAATTAAACATGAATTACGATATTTTTACTATTAAATGCTTCTGTGAATTAGCTAAGAGTAGATCATTTCGAATTACTGCAAAGAATTTGGGTCGTTCAACTTCTGCTATTACTCAGCAAATCAATAAGTTGGAAGAGGATCTTGGTGTTAGGGTAATAGAAAGAACAAAACGTAATGAACTTACTATGGCAGGACAAGAATTATTACCACTTGCACATAGTTTTTTATATAAATACAACGAAATCAATAAGTTATTTTTATTAAAAAACAAGAATACTATAATCAAGATTGGTTTAGCAGATTGTTTTTTTCTAACGGGAGTTGATTCTGTTCTTACTTCATTATTCTCTAAAATTGTAAATTTAGAATTTAATATAGAAAGCAATACAAGTATTTCTTTGCTAAATAACTATAATAATTTCGACTTAATAATAATTAAGCATGATTCCGTCATAAATCATGAGGATCTTAGATTCTCATTTCCAATTAAAATTGTATGGGCATGCTCAAAAAATTTAGAGATTGTTGATAATGGCTATTTGCCAATTATGATTTCGAGCGATGGATGTTTATATTCTAAAATAGCTATTGACGTACTAAGTAGATATAATATTGAATATAAGATTGAAATAAAATGTTCTAGTATTGTTTTGGTTGATAAGCTATTGAAAAATTCAAATTGCATTTCTATAATTCCTGAAAATAACATTTCTCAAGAATTAAAATATTGTCCTAATTTGCCTACTTTACCCCCAATTAATATGAATATTCTAGTAAAACCTAATATATTCAATAGACATTTAAAGATTTTTCAAGGTTTAATAGATGATATTGAAGATTTGCTAAGTAGTCGAAAATAAAAATAAAGGTCGAGTAGCCCGGCATTGTTGCAAATAGGCCCAGTATGAAGGTGGGTGCCTTTGGGGGCCACGTGGTTAATGTTTTAATGTTTATGAGCCAGATAAGAAGGTCAAATTTAATCTAATATTCCATGTAAAATAAATTCTATAAGTTCCGCTTGACGATCAGATATAGCTCTACTATGCTGATATTTGTTTTACGATGATTTTTGATGGTTCTGTCGCGTTTGTTGAAAGTAAATGAATTATCTGATATCTTGTGTTAAACATTAGCAAGGTAAAAGATGATAAAACTAGATCCAAAAATCATAAAACATTTTAAAGGTTATAATAATAGCGCTGAAATAATTATGACTTGTTTATATTTCAAGTTTAGATATTCCTTAAGTTACAGAGATATTGAAGAATTATCTGGAATTAGGGGTTTAAGCATTGATCATTCTAATATTCAAAGGTGGGTAGAGAAGTTTGCTCCATTACTTGACAAGAGATTTAGAAGTAGGAAACGTGATGTTAATAGTAGTTGGCGTATGGATGAGACTTATATCAAAATAAATGGATCATGGTATTATTTATATAGAGCGGTTGATAAATATGGCTTTACCATTGATTTTATGCTAAGGGCAAGAAGAGATGGGGTTGCTGCTAAAGCATTTTTTAGAAAAGCTATTAGACAACATGGTAAGCCAATAAAAATCAATGTTGATAAGAGTGGAGCCAATAAATGTGCCCTTGATGCAATTAATGATAATTACCCAGAAAATCAGAAAATAGAAATTAGGCAAAACAAATACTTAAATAATATGATAGAGCAAGA
>JYHA01000095.1 GCA_000970895.1 Candidatus Arcanibacter lacustris | reverse complement strand
TATAATGGTCCCCAAAAATAGGACAGTAAAAATGGCAAAATGAGATATAATATTTCTAGCATAAAAGGAGCTAGGAATGACTAAAAGGGCTAAACAATATAGTAGTGAAGAAAAAACCAAAGTAGCTATAGAAGCCATTAAGGCTGAATTAACTATAGCACAAATTAGTAGCAAATACGGCGTTCATGCAACCCAAATCAATAAATGGAAGCAAGAGGCTTTACAGTCGATGGTTGCAGGATTTAAGAGTAAGAGCAAGGCTCCAGATAATACAAAGGATGAATTAATAAAAAACTTATATGAACAAATTGGACAATTAACAGTTGAGAGAGACTGGATTAAAAAAAAATCTAGCTTGTTTGTCGTATAAGGAAAAGAAACAAATGATTGATGATAATAACAGCAAAATCAGTATATCTAGGCAATGTGAACTGCTAGATTTAAGCCGCTCTAGTTACTATTTTAAAGAAAAAGATTTAACACAAGAAGATTATCAATTGATGAACAAAATAGATGAAATTTTTACATCTCACCCTTATTATGGCACCAGGAGAATGTCTGCGGTACTTAGATCTAAAGACCATAAGATTGGGCGTAAAAAAGTACGTAAATACTACCAAATGCTAGCTTTGGAGCCAATTTATCCTAAGATGAATTTAAGCAAAAGAAACCAAGCGCATAAGGTTTATCCATATTTACTACGAGATGTCAAAATAAGTTATATCAATCAGGTATTTAGTTCTGATATCACCTATATCAGGCTAAAGCAAGGTTTTGTATATCTTGTAGCCATCATTGACTGGTATAGTAGGTATGTGCTCAGCTGGAGCCTTTCTATAACTCTTGCTAGTGATTTTTGTGTAGAAGTTTTAGAAGAAGCTATCCAAAGATATGGTAAGCCTGATATTTTTAATACAGATCAAGGAGTCCAATATACTTGTGGAGCTTTTATTGCTATATTACAAAAAAATGAAATAGCAATCAGCATGGATGGCAAAGGCAGAGCTCTTGATAACGTATTTATTGAGAGATTTTGGAGATCGCTAAAACAAGAAAAGATTTATCTATTTGATCTAGAGACTGTAAGCCAGGCAAAAGCAGCAATCTCAGAATATATAGATTTTTATAACAATGTAAGATTGCACCAATCTTTGAGTTACAAAACTCCAAAAGAAGTATATTTTGCAAATATTAATATTAACAACAAAGAATAGAAATTTTATATCTCAAATTATGTAAAAATTTGTCTAGACAAAAGGGACCACTATAATCCTCTCTTGGTTCTATTTTTAAATAGCATAGATCAATATCGACAGATAGCCTGCTCATATCACGGTAAAACAAATTTATTGCCGTACCGCCTTTTAAAGCAAAACTGGTTCTGTCGCGTTTGTTGAAAGTAAATGAATTATCTGATATCTTGTGTTAAACATTAGCAAGGTAAAAGATGATAAAACTAGATCCAAAAATCATAAAACATTTTAAAGGTTATAATAATAGCGCTGAAATAATTATGACTTGTTTATATTTCAAGTTTAGATATTCCTTAAGTTACAGAGATATTGAAGAATTATCTGGAATTAGGGGTTTAAGCATTGATCATTCTAATATTCAAAGGTGGGTAGAGAAGTTTGCTCCATTACTTGACAAGAGATTTAGAAGTAGGAAACGTGATGTTAATAGTAGTTGGCGTATGGATGAGACTTATATCAAAATAAATGGATCATGGTATTATTTATATAGAGCGGTTGATAAATATGGCTTTACCATTGATTTTATGCTAAGGGCAAGAAGAGATGGGGTTGCTGCTAAAGCATTTTTTAGAAAAGCTATTAGACAACATGGTAAGCCAATAAAAATCAATGTTGATAAGAGTGGAGCCAATAAATGTGCCCTTGATGCAATTAATGATAATTACCCAGAAAATCAGAAAATAGAAATTAGGCAAAACAAATACTTAAATAATATGATAGAGCAAGA
>JYHA01000094.1 GCA_000970895.1 Candidatus Arcanibacter lacustris | reverse complement strand
TCTAATGGTCCCNAAAAATAGGACAGTAAAAATGGCAAAATGAGATATAATATTTCTAGCATAAAAGGAGCTAGGAATGACTAAAAGGGCTAAACAATATAGTAGTGAAGAAAAAACCAAAGTAGCTATAGAAGCCATTAAGGCTGAATTAACTATAGCACAAATTAGTAGCAAATACGGCGTTCATGCAACCCAAATCAATAAATGGAAGCAAGAGGCTTTACAGTCGATGGTTGCAGGATTTAAGAGTAAGAGCAAGGCTCCAGATAATACAAAGGATGAATTAATAAAAAACTTATATGAACAAATTGGACAATTAACAGTTGAGAGAGACTGGATTAAAAAAAAATCTAGCTTGTTTGTCGTATAAGGAAAAGAAACAAATGATTGATGATAATAACAGCAAAATCAGTATATCTAGGCAATGTGAACTGCTAGATTTAAGCCGCTCTAGTTACTATTTTAAAGAAAAAGATTTAACACAAGAAGATTATCAATTGATGAACAAAATAGATGAAATTTTTACATCTCACCCTTATTATGGCACCAGGAGAATGTCTGCGGTACTTAGATCTAAAGACCATAAGATTGGGCGTAAAAAAGTACGTAAATACTACCAAATGCTAGCTTTGGAGCCAATTTATCCTAAGATGAATTTAAGCAAAAGAAACCAAGCGCATAAGGTTTATCCATATTTACTACGAGATGTCAAAATAAGTTATATCAATCAGGTATTTAGTTCTGATATCACCTATATCAGGCTAAAGCAAGGTTTTGTATATCTTGTAGCCATCATTGACTGGTATAGTAGGTATGTGCTCAGCTGGAGCCTTTCTATAACTCTTGCTAGTGATTTTTGTGTAGAAGTTTTAGAAGAAGCTATCCAAAGATATGGTAAGCCTGATATTTTTAATACAGATCAAGGAGTCCAATATACTTGTGGAGCTTTTATTGCTATATTACAAAAAAATGAAATAGCAATCAGCATGGATGGCAAAGGCAGAGCTCTTGATAACGTATTTATTGAGAGATTTTGGAGATCGCTAAAACAAGAAAAGATTTATCTATTTGATCTAGAGACTGTAAGCCAGGCAAAAGCAGCAATCTCAGAATATATAGATTTTTATAACAATGTAAGATTGCACCAATCTTTGAGTTACAAAACTCCAAAAGAAGTATATTTTGCAAATATTAATATTAACAACAAAGAATAGAAATTTTATATCTCAAATTATGTAAAAATTTGTCTAGACAAAAGGGACCACTATACATGTTTAATTAACAATGATATTCTTTCAATGCAATTATAGAAATGAAAATCATCTAATTCTCTTGCTACTATATGTAATGCGCTGTCGCCACGGTTATTTTGATAATTTGGATCCTCACCATTGTCCAATTGATCTTGAATGCTTTGTTTGGTCCCAGTCCTTGTCATTAAAAAACTAGACCCAAAAACATCCACGCCGCCATAGTTTTGCGCAGCATTTGTTGCGCCCGGTGATTGAAATGAATCACAGAGAGGGGTCTTTATTTTTTTGTGCGGTGAAGAAGATACATCCCCTGTAGGAATTTTTGTTTTTTTAGTAGACGAGAAAAAAGATACGTCCCCATATGTGCTGATATCCATTAATTCGCTATTTTCTTCAATTCTTGATATATCTAAATCTTCGAAAAAATTCTTCTGCTAACTTTTTGATATATTTATTTTTCTTTATGGGGCGTTTTTTTGTCATAATTGATCCTGAGTTCATTTATTAAGGGTTGTTAACCTATTTGCTTTCGTGGTGAATTCATACCAAAATAAATAACATTAATACAATATATTATCAAAAATTAATTAAAAATCATAAACTTAAGAGATGCGCCGAATTTTACTAGGGATTCTACTTGGCTTTTGGTTTCTATAGCGTGGGGTGAGTAAGTGCTTCTGATGTAATTAATAGCTATATCTGCATCATATAAGTTGTTTTGTCTCATATAGATTGCAGCAAGTATTGTTCCGGTTCTGCCTAGTCCTTTTTGACAATGAACCAAAACAGATAGGAATTGATGATATTAAAGGCG
>JYHA01000093.1 GCA_000970895.1 Candidatus Arcanibacter lacustris | reverse complement strand
TCTTGCTCTATCATATTATTTAAGTATTTGTTTTGCCTAATTTCTATTTTCTGATTTTCTGGGTAATTATCATTAATTGCATCAAGGGCACATTTATTGGCTCCACTCTTATCAACATTGATTTTTATTGGCTTACCATGTTGTCTAATAGCTTTTCTAAAAAATGCTTTAGCAGCAACCCCATCTCTTCTTGCCCTTAGCATAAAATCAATGGTAAAGCCATATTTATCAACCGCTCTATATAAATAATACCATGATCCATTTATTTTGATATAAGTCTCATCCATACGCCAACTACTATTAACATCACGTTTCCTACTTCTAAATCTCTTGTCAAGTAATGGAGCAAACTTCTCTACCCACCTTTGAATATTAGAATGATCAATGCTTAAACCCCTAATTCCAGATAATTCTTCAATATCTCTGTAACTTAAGGAATATCTAAACTTGAAATATAAACAAGTCATAATTATTTCAGCGCTATTATTATAACCTTTAAAATGTTTTATGATTTTTGGATCTAGTTTTATCATCTTTTACCTTGCTAATGTTTAACACAAGATATCAGATAATTCATTTACTTTCAACAAACGCGACAGAACCAGTTCTGGACCTGTATGTAATCTGCGCGTAAGGATACTTAATTAGGTTTTGGTTTTTATTTTGCCATTTCCATTTTGACAATCTTATCAGGGTTGTCTACTTGGCCATTTTGATTTTCTTTGCCTTTTTTAATCATATCAACAAATTTCATACCAGATACAACTTTACCAAAAATAGTATATTGACCATCTAAGAATTTAGAATCTTTGAGTACTATAAAAAATTGACTATCAGCACTATCTGGGCTTGCAGAACGTGCCATAGAAAGCATCCCTCTCAAATGGGGTGTTTTTGAAAATTCAGCTTTGATTTTTTTACTAGATCCACCCATGCCAGTTCCAGTTGGATCACCAGTCTGAGCCATGAATCCATCGATCACGCGATGAAAAACAATCCCATTATAAAAACCTTGACCTACCAATTCTTTTATTCTAGCGACGTGATTTGGTGCTAGGTCCGGTAGTAATTCAATTTCTACCCTTCCATCTTTTAAATCCATATAGACTAAATTATCCATTTTTTTCTCCTCTGCGAAACTTAAATTACTAAATATTAAACTAAGAATAACTATAATGATTCTCATAAATTACACTCCTATATATATTGTTTTGTTACCTCATCTACTGATCCATCTGCAATAATATAGCCATTATCCATTAATACGCATCTATTACATATAGACTTAATAGCATCAATAGAATGATTCACTATAATGGTAATTGCAGTATTTTCTAGTTTTTTTAACATAAAGTCTTGTGATTTTTTAACAAAACTAGCATCTCCTGTTGCAAACACCTCATCAAGCAATAAAATATCTGGATCATTAAAAATTGAACATGAAAAAGCCAGGCGCGTAACCATACCAGAGCTGAAATTCTTCAGGGGCATATCAATTTTTTCTGCTAATTCTGCAAAATCTATAATTTGTTCTTCTAATTCTTTGGAATATTGATCCATTCTGCCACTATAACAAAGAGCTAATTGAATATTATGTCTACCAGATAATTCAGAATCAAATCCTACTCCCATTTCAATTAATGGTACAAGGCTCCCCTGTAATGATACAGATCCAGATTTAGCAGGATAAATTCCTGCTATTGTTTTTAATAATGAGCTTTTGCCACAGCCATTTCTACCTATAATACCAATTCTATCTCCTGGTTTTGCAGAAAAATTGATGTTATTTAAAATAGGTAGGAAGGTGCTCTTTAGGCTTTCTTTAGCAAAAATTAAATTTCTAATGGATGAAGCTCTTTTAGTAACATCAACTGATTCCACATATACATCTTGTAATTTGATAAAAACATCTTTTGTCATAGGTAAAATATCACATTTTTTTTGAGTTTCTTATAAATGGCTAAAGCAATTAAAGCAGATCCACAAGCAATCAACATCGACATGATACATGTTGATAGTTGGGGTATGGTTTGAAAATAAAGCACATCTTGGATCGGTCTGATCAACCAAAAGAATGGATTGAATTTAAATAGTTTTTGTACATGTTCTGGTAGAGATTCTACGGGATAAAAAATTGGTGTGAAAAAAAACATAATATTAAACATGATGGCTATTATATCACTAATATCTCTAACATATGGAGTGATAAATGAAATAGCAACGCCAGATGCAAATGTAAAAATTATCATTGGAATTATAGCAATAGGTAGCAATAAAATATAATAATGAAATGTACCAAAGAATAAATTATAGATGACCAACATCACAAATAGTGAGATAATTGTTAGTAATAGATTTTTGATAATATCGGCTATAGGAAAAATAACTTTCGACAATAAGCAACGTTTAAGCACCTCTCCTCTATTAATAAGTGAGCTACCAGCTTCTATAATAGAATTACTAATAAATCCCCAAGGTAATATACCGCTAATTAAATAAAGCACATAATCTTTTTGTTGAAACTTAGCAATTAATGGAAAAATCAAGCCATAGATACAAATCTGAATAGAGGGCTTGATTGCAAGCCATAGCCATCCAAGATAGGAGCTGCGATGCCCACGATATAGGCTTATCTTTGCTAAATAATATGGTACGTAATAAAAATATTTATTAGTTAGTGCTTTGATTTCTTGCATATGTAATTTGATCATTAAAATTAATTTAGATTATATATAGAACATTATTTAGAAGAGGGCTAGTTTAATTTTCTAGTCATTTAATGCTTTGTTAATACAAGCTCACTAAGATTTACTTTATATATTTGAAAATCTTTATGATAGGTAGTTTTTATGAATAATGTTACTTTGTTGACTTCAAGTCTTTATACTTTCAAAAGTACAAACTACCTACAATATGACATAGATAGACAAGATTCTATAACTACTGACTATTTCAATGTTTCTAGTCAATATAAATTTACTTCTTTAGCTAAAGCTAATTATTCTACTACTAGTAATAATAATGACGTCACTATTCCATATAATGTTATCAGTGCTATTTGTAGCATAATGGCTGAAAAAGAAAATGCCAATAAAGTTTCCAGCTTAAAATTAAATCCCTATAGTTCTTTTGATAAAAAAAATTACAAGCTAGATGATGTAGGAAATTTATATCTAAGTGGCAGCTATGGTGATTATGATATAAAAATTTCTGATGCTGCTATGGATATATTGGATCATAGAACCAATAAACAAATCGCAAGTGGTTTGAAAGATGTTAGATATCTGAATTTTAATGATGCTAAAAAAA
Organism: Candidatus Arcanibacter lacustris; assembly: GCA_000970895.1. Classification (GTDB taxonomy): domain Bacteria; phylum Pseudomonadota; class Alphaproteobacteria; order Rickettsiales; family Arcanibacteraceae; genus Arcanibacter; species Arcanibacter lacustris. Next base: position 18,675 of record JYHA01000093.1, on the reverse strand, counting down.
TACCAATCCAAAGTAATAAATCATTTCATGTTGGGGATATTATCAAAATAGAAGGGGCGGGGCCTTATATTATAAAATCCGAACAATTGCTTAGTAATGATTTTGATTTAAACCAAAATTCTTTTACTGTGCATAAAGTTTTAAATCCTGTTGGAGGGACTGTATCTAAGAAAGATACTGGAGAGATAGTTTTTATTCCTAATAATAGTTACAAGGGAATTAAATCATTTGAATATCATATTAAAAACTCTCAAGGTATTATCAATCAAAGCAATGTGAGAGTTTATTTAAAAACAAAAGACTTACCTGATGATGCTAATTTTTTTGATCAATGGTATTTGGAGAGATCAAATATTATAGAGGCCTGGAATTATTATACTGGGAAAGGAGTAACTGTAGCAGTATTTGATGAAGGTGTTATCGTTCCTCATAAAGATATTATAGGTAATATCGAATCTGTAGCTCAATTTTCTACTAATCATGGCTATATGCCTATTTATTATCTTCATGCTCTTGGGGTCTCTGGTGTGATTGCCGCCCAGAGAAATGATATTAATTTAGTAGGGGTTGCTTACGATGCTAAGATTGCTAGCTATCAACTACCTTTTTATGATTTTTCAAATATCAACTTAGATTTCTTTAAATATTATAGCATCATCAATAATAGTTGGGGGGGTGCTAGTTTGTTTTATAAAGACGATGTTTTTGGAAATGCGGATAAAATAAAAAATAAATTTTATAAAGCTTATAAAGATGCTGTAGATTTGGGCAGAGACGGGCTAGGAAGTGCCATAGTTTTTGCAGCAGGCAATAGTAAGGTAATAGGATTTGATGCTAATTATGATTTTGTCACTAACTCTCCTTATGTGATTGTAGTAGGTGGCATAAACAAACCTAATGAAGAGTTTTTTCTTGAAAATAATATCCAAAAATTTGCAAGTACTGGCGCTTCGATTCTAGTTTCGGCTCCTGCTTCGCATTTTTTAACTCTTAATATTGAAGATTTAGAGTTGGACCAGAGATTATCATTAACCCATGAGGATATTATCAAGAAATCTGCAGGCACTTCATTTGCAGCGCCCTTAGTGAGTGGGGTCATTGCTTTGATGTTAGAGGCTAATCCAAAGCTTGGTTGGAGAGATATACAAGAAATTTTAGCAATATCAGCTAAAAAATTTAATGATAAAGTAACGGGCATTTCTAGATCCGATATTAAAGCAGAGTCTAACAATGTAACTGATGCAACAAATGCTGAGGCTGATAGTAGTAAATGGTTTGATAATGCGGCTCGTAATTGGAATGGCGGTGGCATGCATTATTCTCGTGAATATGGTTTTGGTGAAGTTGATGCTTACGGTGCAGTCAAACTTGCAGAAAGCTGGAATTTAAAACAAACTAGTAACAACATGCTAACTATAGCAAATGCAAGCCCCAAAATTATCCGAGAAACTATCAAAGCTGGTTCGTTAAAAATAGAATTTAACATTGAAGAAGATATGATTGCTGAATATCTTACCTTGAATTTTGATCTTTTTCATAAAGAGCTTGGTGAGTTGGAAGTAAATCTCTATTCGCCAGCAGCTACTAAATCTACTTTGCTTTATAAACCAGGCAAAGGAAAAGAATTAGATCTTTCTTCATTGCTTCCGAAGAATTTATCTGGAGATTTAAGTAGCGCTAATTTTAGAGGAGAGAAAACTCTCGGAAAATGGATTGTTGAAATTAATCAACATAGCTCTGGGTTAATATCAAATAATGCTGATGCTTCAATATTAGGTTATTTATCTAGAAATAATTTAGAATCTATAGATTTAACAATTTATGGTAAGGATAGGGATTCTACCACTCTTTATTATACTGATGAATTTACAGAAGCCGTAGGATCAAATCCTCAAAGGTCTTTGATTTCTGATAATAAATATAAAACTATTAATGCGGCCGCTGTAAGTGGAGCTGTAGTTATTGATTTAAGCTCGCAACAAGAAGTATTGCATTTCATAGGTAATCATAATGTTTTGCTTGTCTTTAATAAAATTCAAAATCTTATCACGGGCGATGGTAATGATAAATTAACAGGCAATGATAGAGATAATATATTTTCACCAGGAAGGGGTAATAACTCTATTCATACTGGAGGAGGAAATGATATTATTTATTTTGCCAATATCCTAACCCACCGAGGGCTTACTACCATCGATGATTTTTCTCCCACTCAAACTAAATTACAATTTGGTAGAAATGCTTCATATCAGGATATAAGTCCTCTAGTTAGTTCATTTAATGATAATAAAGATACTATAATACAAACTAGTAATTGGGCTGTTTTATTAACGGGCGTAGATTCAAGTAAAATTACCGAGAGTAATTTCATTTTTACTGATCTAATGATTTAAAAATTGTCATTGATGGCTTGATATAAAAACGTTATATATATCCCGATCAATACTAAATATAATTATTTTAACAAAGATGAAAGCAAAAACAAAAGAAACAGAGTTGACTAGTAGTAAAGATGCTCCTAGAGAGCGTCTCAATGCAATTGATGCGGCTGATATAACAAAAGAGTTGCCTAATGGTCTTGTCACGATACCATTGGAAGATCCAGTTGTTCATACTACGGGAAATAATGCGCCCACTAGTGTTCACCACGCTTATTGTATAATAAGCTGATTTTTTAAATTAACATAAATCAAGGAATAAAATGAATCATACTAACTTAATCATGCAACTTACTGCCATAAAGACTCTCTTGGAACGAAGAGGTGACTCAAATTTTCCTACTGAGTCGATCATAGATCTGCTAAATAGATCGTATAATATTTTGGGCAATTATGATGCTTCTGGCATTGTTTATGGGCAAGATGTTCAAAACTGGATAAATAATATTTTGGTGGCAATCGCTGCAACTGGCTCTAATAGTGCGCTATATTCTTCTGTTTTTGAATTGGAAAATCCTGCTGAATTAATGAATAGGATGGTTGCTAATATATCAAATGAATTATATAGGGTGGAGACAACATTGACAGCTTCGGTTGTATATCCATACTGGCGTATCATCAAATAATAATAGTAGTAGCGCTATTGATACAGAAGAAAATAGAGACCCTTCTCCACTAGGAGCTGATATGAGTCTTTATGATGATTATAGTATTTAATTTGGAATAATATATGAAAAACTCATTTTTGATAGATCGGCTTTACAATGTAAAAAAATCTTTAAATAATGTGTTAGAACATCGAGGCATATCAAATATCAATGAAGTTTTGACGCTTGCAAATAAACTTGATGATTTCGTTTTGATAGTGGAATTATGTTCTGTTGATAATATAGCTTATAAAGATGCTATTAAAAATTTTGTGGATACGTTATTAGAACTAAATCATAGTTTGCTAACAGAAGAATCTATAGACATTGATGCGGTTGTTGAGCAAGCAAAGATATTAAATACTTTTGTAGATAATATGTCTAGTATTTTAGAAGACGACTTATGCGAATCATTAAAAATAGAAAAAGGTTTGGTATCAACTGAACGTGCTGGAGCTTCAACTCCTGAGCCAAATCCATCAGCAACAATATTTGACTTTTTTAATGTTGGTGAGTCAAGTTCTTCTGCTAGTGCATCATCAAACTCCTCAACAATTTATCATGAAGAGATTAATCTCCCTGCTCCGGTTTTAACCTCGATGCCATTTGTAGGTGATCATCCTAAATCTATTTAGCAAAGAATAATTCTAATTTATTGCCAATATCTAGATTAATATAGTCAATTAAATCTGGTACATTGGTGAATCTACTATTAATTACATGCGATTCTCCAGGATTTAACATAGCGCCATTTTGGGATAGGACTTGGGTTTTTATCTTGTCTTTATATTTATCTGAGATTGTAATTGCAAGTAAGGGTATTAACTTTGGCTCGGTAGACAAGTTGGTGATTTTGCCAGTGATTGTAATATTTGCACCATTATCTGTCTGTTGTTTGCTAAAGGCAATATCTTGCATTGCTACATTACTTGTATCATAGATATCTTGCTTAAGATATAAAGCGCTCATATGGGGAATATAACGAGATAGTTCCTTGCTATAAAATGTAAGTAGAGTGAGCGATATTAACAAGACCAGCATTAGGGGTGCAAGTTTAAGCATCATAGGAGTTTTGATAATCACTATAGTAGGAGTCTTATCGCTCTCTTTTTTTGTTACTGTTACTTCACTGGTTTGGCTTTCTTGGACTAGCTTAACTTCTTCATCCAGGGGTCTTGTTACTTCTAATTTAACTATCCATTGATGGGCGCATTTTGCGCATTTTACTAATCTTCCTTTCTCAGATATTGCACTATCAGGTATAGCATAGCGAGCTGTACATTTTTCGCAGATAATAATCACTTTTTCTTTACCATATTTTAAAATAAATTGCTCAATTGGTTATTATAGCCTATTTTAGCAGAGTGATGAATTAAAAAATACTATTATTTGAGGATATTTTATGGATAAATCAAACATTGCAGAATTGCAAAGCATTATAAATCAAGCTTGGGATCAGAAAGATAGCCATTTATTACCCTCTATAGTGCATGAAGCTATAGATGTTTTGATGAAATCTCTAGATGATGGTGAAATTAGAGTGGCAGAAAAACAAGATGGAAAATGGGTGGTAAATGAATGGATTAAAAAATCTATCTTATTATCATTTAAAACAAAACCCAATAAATTAATTAGTGGGGGGGCATCTGGTTCTAACTGGTATGATAAAATAGATTCCAAATTTTTAAATTGGGATGAGGATAGATTTAAAAACTCAGGCTTTAGAGCAACTCCTGGTTCTATTGCTAGATTTTCTGCTTATGTGGCTAAGGGAGTGGTATTAATGCCATGTTTTTTAAATGTAGGATCTTATATAGATGAAGGAACTATGATTGATAGTTGGTCTACTATTGGTAGCTGCGCACAGATTGGTAAGAATTGCCATATTTCAGGTGGAGTTGGTATTGGTGGAGTTTTAGAGCCTCTTCAAGCATCTCCTGTGATTATTGAGGATAATTGTTTTATAGGTGCAAGAAGTGAGATAGCAGAAGGGGTGATCGTCGAAGAGGGATCGGTGATTTCCATGGGTGTTTATATTGGAGCATCAACTAAGATTTATGATAGAGAAACTTCACAAATTTATTATGGTAGAGTTCCAGCTTATTCGGTGGTGGTGCCTGGTAATTTACCAAGTAGCAAAGAAGGAGATATGTCGTCTTTATATGCTGCTATTATTGTTAAAAAAGTTGATGAAAAAACTAGAGCCAAAACCTCTATCAATGAATTGTTGCGCGCATGAAATTAGATCCTGTACAACTAGCACAAAAATTAATTTCATTTCCTAGTATCACTCCAGTTGATGCTGGAGCAATTGATTATTTGATTGAGGTTTTGAGTGGCTTGGGCTTTAAATGTCAGAAAGTAATATTTGATGATGTGACTAATTTATATGCAAGATATGGAAATTTGGAGCCTAATTTTTGCTTTGCAGGTCATACTGATGTAGTGCCAACGGGGGATATTAATAGTTGGAGTTTTGATCCTTTTTTAGGGGACGTTCATGATCAGAAATTATATGGTAGAGGCGCTGTAGATATGAAAGGAGCAATTGCTTGCTTTATAGCTAGTGTTTCTGAGTTTATACATGACAATCCTAATTTCAATGGATCTATCAGTTTTTTAATCACAGGCGATGAAGAAGGGCCGGCCATTAATGGCACCATCAAAATGTTGGATTACTTAAAAGACCGTCAGGAAAAAATTAGCCTATGTTTAGTAGGAGAGCCTACTTCATCAGAAAAGCTTGGTGATATTATTAAAATAGGCAGAAGAGGTAGTATTTGTGCTGATATAATAGTGCGAGGCATCCAAGGCCATGTTGCATACCCACATCTTGCTAATAATCCAGTTACAGGATTGGTCTCTATCCTTGGTTTGCTTAAAAACACCAAACTTGATGATGGTAATGAAGAATTTCAAGCTTCTAATTTAGAAATTACTAATATAGAAGTGGGGAATAATGCGACCAATGTAATTCCTGCTAGCGCTTCTGCGAGTTTTAATATTAGATTTAATAATATCTATAATCTACAAACTATAGAAAAATGGATTAGAGATGTTTGTGATAATGTTCCTGATATAAAATATGATCTTATCATCAAAAATACTGCGGAATCTTTTTTAACTTCAGATTTAACTTTTGGCAAAATAATTCAAGACGCAGTTTTTGATACTATGGGTATAAGTGCTAAATTTAGCACCGATGGCGGTACATCAGATGCAAGATTTATCAAAAACTATTGTCCTGTAATTGAATTTGGCCTGACGAACGCCACTGCTCATAAGATCGATGAGCATGTGTCCTTGGAGGATATTGCTAATTTAAGTAAGGTGTATTTGAATATTTTGAAAAAATATTTTGTATAAATTTGGGGGTAGCATGCTTCTAAATAATGAATATCTTGCAGTTAAATTGTCCATTTGGTAACGCGTCATCCTGGAGAGGGGTTTTTCTAAAAGAAAAATTCCTCGATAGGATCCACAAAATTATTGCTACAATCAATATTTTAAACAATGAACGATAGGATGACGCCCAGCACAAAAACTAATTTTAAGAGACGAATTATTTAGAGACGTGCTGTCAAAATATTAAAGTTTGATAATAAATAAACTCTATACTTGTTAAATTATACTGAATGAGTTAAAATGCCAATGCACAAACAAATAATAACGAGGAATAAAGATGAATTTTGAACAATTGCCTAAAGGCGATCTACTAAAAGGCAAAAAAGGCCTTATTATGGGGCTTGCTAATGATAAATCTATAGCTTGGGGTATCGCATGTGCTGCTGCTCATCAAGGTGCGGAGCTTGCTTTTACCTATCAGGGAGATTCTTTGAAAAAAAGAGTAGTGCCTTTGGCTGAGGAACTTGGATCAAACTTGGTAATTCCTTGTGATGTTACGGATCTGGAATCTATGGATTCATTGTTTGATGAGATCGAAGAAAAATGGGGTCATTTAGATTTTGTAGTACATGCTATTGCATTTTCTGATAAAAATGAGCTAAAAGGGCGTTATGTTGATACTTCATTTGAAAATTTCAACTTAACTATGGGTATTTCATGTTATTCATTTACTGCCGTTGCTAAAAGGGCAGAAAAATTAATGAAGAATGGTGGTAGTTTAATTACTATGACTTATCACGGGGCTAATAAAGTAATGCCACATTATAATGTGATGGGAGTTGCTAAAGCTGCTCTAGAAGCAAGTGTGCAATATTTAGCTGTTGATCTTGGTAGAAATAATATCAGGGTTAATGCAATCTCGGCTGGTCCTATTAAAACTTTAGCTGCATCTGGTATTGGTGATTTTAGATATATTTTAAAATGGAATGAATATAATTCACCACTTGGTAGAAATACTACTATTTGGGATGTTGGTGGCGCTGGTATATTTTTACTTAGTGCTCTTGGTAGTGGTACTACTGGTGAAGTATTATATGTTGATTCTGGTTACCATGTAGTTGGTATGAAAAGAGCTGATGCGCCTGATATAGCAAGCGTTGATTAGTTAAAGATTAATCATGGATATAGCCAACTTAACAGTCAATAATATTTTTGCAATATTGTTGGTTCTATGTCGAGTTGGCTCGATATTAATGGTGTTGCCAGGTGTTGGTGATTCGTATATTTCCGTCAGGCATAGGTTGATTCTTGCTCTTGCTATTAGCTTCGTGATTTACCCATTGCTTATCTTGCCTGACTTTCCTCCTTCTGCTTTTATATTGCTCAAATTACTAGTGATTGAAATTGTCATAGGTATATTTATTGGTCTGATCATCAAAATGCAGTTAGCTGTAATTCACGTGGTTGGTGCTGTGATTTCATCGCAATCCGGACTTGGATCTGCAATGTTATTTGATCCTAGTCAGAATACTCAAAGTGCTATTGTATCTAGTTTTTTAAGCTTGCTTACTATTACTTTGATTTTTTCTTCTGATCTTCATCATGTGTTTATCAGAGGATTTACTGATAGTTACGATTTATTTGCTGCTGGGGAAAATATAGCATTAGGAGATTTTACTGATTATTTTTTAGATATAGTAAGAGAAATTTTTATAGTTTCAATCAAGATAATGTCACCTCAAATAGTGGTTGGGTTGTTGTTATTAGTGGGAGCTGGTATCTTGTCTAAATTAATGCCAGCATTACATATTTTTTTCTTAATTACGCCCGTACAATTACTCGTGAGTTTTGCCATTCTTATGTTAACATTATCTGTTACTATGATTTGGTATATGGATTATTTGGGGGATGTTGCTACTAGTTTTTTAATTTTTAATTAATCTTAGTTTTTGATGAGAAAGCTTTCCTTTCTTTTGTCGCCCTATTTTGTCTTTCAGACAAAATTACTCAGCAAGATGACGAAGGGATGGATGTTTTAGGGAAAAATAAATGGCTGAAGATGATGATGACGCTCAGAAGACCGAAGATCCCTCGCAGAAGAGATTAGAGGATGCGTTTAAGAAAGGACAAGGTGTAAATTCTAGAGAAGTAACTAATTTTTTACTAATATTAGTGCTAAGCGTTACCATATCCTGGATGATTCCTGGCATTATGAGTAAATCCAGCATCAATCTTTCAAATTTCATTGAACATGCCCATGACATTGAGGTGGAGCAGGAAAACCTAGGTAAAATTATGATCAGAGCTTTTGGTTTTAATTTTATGCTAATTTTAGGACCGATGTTACTAATCATCATTGCTATTATTTTCTCTTCCTTTATGCAGAATCAGGGCAGGTTTATGCTCAGTGAAGAAGTGATAAAATTTGACCTCAGCAGGATATCTCCACTTAAAGGTCTGGGTAGATTATTTTCTAAAAATTCTTTGGTAGAGTTTTTAAAAAGTGTTGCTAAAATATTGGTAGTATCTACCGTTTGTTACTTATCTGTTGTTTCTGAGATTAATAAAATACGTAATATTCATGAGCAATCAATCGCTGCTATCATGGCGTTATTGTTAAAATTAGTAGCTGATATGATGCTAGCTGTTTGTGTTATTCTGGCTATTATTGCTGCTCTTGATTATCTATATCAATATTTTGAATTTATGAAATCAATGAGAATGAGTAAATTTGAAATAAAAGAAGAATATAAGCAAACTGAAGGTAATCCAGAAATAAAAGCTAAGTTAAGAAGAATAAGGATGGAGCGGGCGCGTAAAAGAATGATGGCAGCAGTTCCAAAGGCTGATGTGGTGATCATCAACCCAACCCACTTTTCTGTTGCTCTTCAATATGATGAGGACACTATGAATGCTCCTACTGTTATTGCTAAAGGTATGGACGAGATTGCTCTAAAAATTAGAGAAATTGCTAAAGAACATAAAATTCCTTTGGTAGAAAATGCCCCTCTTGCAAGGACCTTATATAAAGAAGTGGAAATAGATAAGGAAATTAATTTAGAACATTATAAGGCAGTGGCAGAAATCATTAGCTATATTTATAAATTGAAGAATAAGAAGGGGTGATTAATTCTATAGTGCTTTGCTCTGAATTGGTTATCTTTTTTGCCTTAAGCTGACTTCTCCTGATCAAGAAAAGACTCCTAATTAAAAGTGAGGCGTGATAAATCATGTCTCTTTAGCCATTGGGTGGAATTTATTGATCACTTCTTGTAATTTTCCAAGTTGAATGTGAGTATAAATCTGGGTGGTATTGATGCTGCTGTGACCAAGTAGTCTCTGAATCGATCTTAAATCAGCGCCATTTTCAAGTAAGTGACTGGCGAAAGAATGTCTTAAAATATGGGGGGAGATTTTTTTGGGATCAAGATTCGCTTTGATCGCAAGGGCTTTTAGTAATTGACCAAGTCTCTGCCTGGTAATATGAGAGCCGCATGATGGAAATAACCATAGAGATTCTTCCTCTGACTCAAATACATGGCGAATTTTTAAATAATTATCAATAGCACTAATTGCATGATCATTTATCACCACCATTCTTTCTTTATTACCTTTGCCTCTTACTGTTAAAATAGGTGTAAGATTATTTTGCTGATATTGAAAATTGGTCAATTTTAAGCTAACTAATTCACTAACTCTCATGCCAGATGCATAGAGTAATTCAAGCATGCATAGCAATCTGACATCGTCTGTTTCTGTTGATTCTTTTGCTGTTTGGATTAAATTATCTATCTCTTCTTTGGTTAGAAATTTTGGCAAGACGGTTTTTTTGACAGGCTGGTCAAGATTGATGCTGGGGTTATTATCTCGTATTTTTTCTTCAAATAAAAATTTATAGAATTGTCTAATGGAGGATAATTTTCTGGCAATGCTTGCAGAAGTCAGTGAGCCGCTAAGCAATCTAAGATAAGCTCTTATATCATCTATATTATTGCTTATTAAATCTTTATCTTTTTTTTTCATAAAAGCTAGAAATTCTGATAGATCTCTATGATAAGCAGCAATAGTATTTTTAGATGATCTCCTCTCGGATGACATCATCTCTAAAAAAGACTCGATTAAATAACTTCCCTTATTATTCACAATTGATTCTGATCAATCATTATTTGTTTTTTTGTTGTTTTAATGTCTAGGTCTTTGTTGCCAAGTATTAGTCCTGTGATGACTAAAACTCCAATTAGACAAGCTATGATATAAATTGTTAAATTACTTTTTTGATTCATGAGTTGTTTCTCCAGCTAGATATTTATGTAACAGTATGATTAATGCTTTATTTAAAGATAAAAATGATGTATAAAAGAATTATCATGTCAGTTATTATATTCAATATTAGCGTATAATGGAATCAGTATTTTTTTCAATAGTATCTCTTGTTATATTAATTATAGTATCGGGTTTCTTTGCGGGAGCAGAGACAGCTCTTACTGGAGTTTCTCAAGCAACAATTCACCGTCTTAAATCGGAAGGAAATAGTCGTGCTAAGATGGTTTCTATATTGCGTAAAGATAAAGAAAAGCTAATTAGCGCTCTTCTTCTTGGCAATACAAGTTGCAATACTTTCGCTTCGTTTTTGGCTGCTCATATTGCTGAAAAATTATTTGCAGATGAATTTGCCTGGATTTTTGGTATAATTATGGCTTGTATTATTTTTGTTTTTGCAGAAGTATTGCCAAAATCATATGCATTCGAAAATGCTGAGAAATTTTCACTTTCTACTGCGCCAATTTTGTATAATATCGTCAGGATAGTTAATCCATTTGTCTCATCTGTGCAGCTTCTTGTTAATTATCTATTATCAAAATTCACTACCAACAAAGAAAAAGCTTCTTATCATTCAGTAAAGGAAGAGTTGCGAGGAGCTATTGAATTGCACCATCATGAAGGTTTGGTAATTAAAAATGATCGTGACATGCTTGGTGGCATCTTAGATATGAAAGATATAGAAGTATCTGCCGTGATGATCCATAGAAGTAATGTTGTGTCGATAAATATCGATGCTACTATTAGTGAAATAATTGCCAAAGCAGTGGATAGCAAGCATACAAGATTGCCATTATGGAAGGATGATCCGGATAATATTGTTGGGGTTTTAAATATTAAGGATCTACTGAAAGAAATTAGCGATCATAGCGATGATATTAATGCTATTGATATAGCATCTATTGCTAGTAAACCTTGGTTTGTACCAGAAAATAGTTCTTTAAGTGAGCAATTAGCTGAGTTTCGTAAAAAGCGCAATCACTTTGCATTGGTGATCGATGAATATGGGGCGTTGCTAGGGTTGGTGACGCTTGAGAATATTATCGAAGAAATCGTAGGTGAAATAGATGATGAGCATGATGAAGTCAGAGATGATATAGTGTTGGAAGAGGATGGTTCGTATAAGATAACTGGGATTTCTTCTCTTAGAGATGTTAATCGTCAATTGGATTGGAGTTTGCCCACAGAAAATGCAAGTACTATTGCAGGCCTAATTATGAATGAAACAGAAAGAGTGCCAAAAATTGGCGAAATACTCATACTACATGGTGTAAAATTTACTATTCTTGAAAAGCATTATAATCAGATTAAATCTGTCAAAGCACAAGTAATAATTATTGATGAAGATATATATTAGTATATAGCTTGATAGAGCTAGCGATGATATTGTAAAATAAGTATAATTCCATTCTTTAATTGTTTTTCTGTCTATTTTTGGGTCTAAAAAACCTTAAGAATTGATGCGATCATAATCTTGCAAAAAGATAGGCGTGGTTTTTAGTATATCACATTATTTTCTGTGTAATCCTAACATCCTGTGAGTTTTCCAAGATGATTGATTCCTCAATCGATTTCCATTGCAGAGTTCATATAATTTGAGTCTCCATTTATTAATATATAGTTTTTTAAGACTTCTTCGTTGGTTTCTAGATTGTCACCATCTTGATTGATGAATATACTTTTTCTTCTATCTCGTCCTCCTGGTGATAATTTAGTATGATCATCTTCGTTGGCGTTATTAAAAGGAGCATTATCTCATAAATTATCGCCATCTTGTATGTAGTCGTCATCTCCAGAAAATATAGCTCTATCATTATCATTTGGATTATCGATATGTACTCTGTTATTAGGGAAAAGGAGGTTGTAAAATCTTGTCGCTATTATTTTTAGTGTTTTCATGTTTTTCTCATTTGTTAATAAGCTTCTAATTCAAGCCATTTATCATGCATTCTCGTTACTGACAACTCTGAAGTTGGTAAGGAGTGAGTGTTTTTATCAAACCATTTGATATCTTTAGATTCTCTGTTTCTGATTGGCTCTTGATCATTTTTTACTCTTAGTAAAAATCTAACATCGTAATGAAGATGTGCGGCATCTTTTGAATTGGCTGGAATTTTATGAATATCAATATCAAAAATCTCATCTGATACTGGTTCTATATCTATAATTCCAGTCTCTTCTTGGGCTTCTTTGATGGTAACTCCAAGTATATCTGAATCTCCATCGGCATGGCCTCCTGGTTGCACCCAAATATCAAGCTTTTGATGATGTAATAATAAGAATTTGCTATTATCATGATTTATAAGCCAACATGATCCGGTGATATGACCTTCGCTTAAAGACCTCTCAAAACAATCCTTGTTATTATTGATAAAATTCAAGATGTTATTTTTATGATTATTTTCCATAAGATCTTTTGGATTGAAATTGTTGATTAAATTCAATAGTTTATTGCGATGCATGTATGATTTCCATTTTTTGAGTATCTCATATGAGTTATATATCATGAAAAACTTATATTGTACAAATTATGTTGACAATTTCTACAATTAGTATAGTTAGGATTGGTAATTAATAATTAATTTTAATAATTAAATGAGAATTGATATTGTTTAGTTTAAAAGATAGAGTAGCTATTGTTACTGGAGCGTCTGGGGATATAGGGGCTGCAACATCTCGTGCGTTACACGCTCAAGGTGCTAAACTTATTATATCTGGAACAAGGCTTGATGCTTTAGAGCGACTAGCTTCTGAGTTAGGGAATAATGTTCATATAAAGTTATGTGATCTTAGAGAATCTGATTCGGTAGAGAATTTAGTAGAAGAAGCAAAATCAATATATGGAAAGTTAGATATATTGGTTTGTAATGCGGGAATTACTAAAGACATGCTTGCTATTAGAATGAAAAACGAAGATTTTGATGATGTTATTAACGTAAATCTCAAATCTAGTTTTATTTTAAACAGGGCGGCAATAAAATCAATGATAAAGGCTAGATATGGTAGAATTATCAATATAGCATCTGTCGTTGGCGTTACTGGAAATCCTGGCCAAGCTAATTATTGTGCGTCAAAAGCAGGATTAATTGGTATGACTAAATCACTTGCAGCAGAGACGGCATCAAGAGGCATCACAATGAATTGTGTGGCTCCTGGTTTTATTGAAACTGCTATGACTAGTAAACTTGGTGAGGAGCAACGAGCTAATTTGTTTAACAAAATCCCTGCTGGGTGTTTTGGTAAAGCAGAAGATGTTGCAAATGCTGTGGTTTTTCTAGCCAGTGAAGAATCGAGTTATATTAATGGGCAGACTATCCATGTAAATGGTGGGATGTTGATGGTATGATTTTTGTTATAGAATTTTAACTATAATAATGGTATAAGGCTTATTCAAGCACTCTTATTTATATAAATAAACTAAAATTAAAGGAGCTTTACTATGAGTGAAGATATGAAAGAAAAGATCAAAAAAATAATTGCAGAACATCTTGATGTAGATGATGCAAAAATCACAGATGATGCACATTTTGTTGATGATTTGGGTGCTGATAGTTTAGACCAAGTTGAACTTGTGATGCATTTTGAAGAAGAGTTTGGTTGTGAAATCCCTGATGAAGCAGCAGAAAAAATCACTAATTTGTCTCAAGCAGTAGCATATATTAGTGAACAATCTTTGGCCAAAAAAGCTGTTTAAGCGCATAAGCTAGTTCAAATTAGTAGGTATCAAATATGATGAGACGTGTTGTAATAACGGGTGTGGGTCTTGTGACCCCTTTAGCAGTGGGTGCCGAGAATAGTTGGAGCCAACTAATTAAAGGTAAATCTGGTTTAAGAAATATCACCAGGTTTGACGTTAGTGATCTAAATTCAAAAGTTGCTGGTCAATTGCCAGAAGCTGATGAAGAATTTGGTTATAATGTTGATAATCATATATCATCAAAAGACCAAAGAAAAATGGATCGTTTTATCATGTATGGTATTGCTGCAGCCGATGAGGCAATTGCAGATTCTGGTTGGAATCCTACTTCAGAAGAAGATTTGGTTAATACTGGGGTGATTCTTGGTTCTGGAATCGGTGGATTACCTTGTATTGAAACTAATTCTGTTTCAGTTTTTGAGCATGGCGTTAAAAAACTAAGTCCGTTTTTTATTCCAGCATGTTTGATCAATCTACTATCAGGACAAATCTCTATCAAATATGGTTTTCAAGGACCAAATCACTCAGTAGTAACGGCCTGTTCGACAGGTGCTCATGCTATTGGTGATGGTGCTAGAATGATCGCTCTTGGTGATGCGGATGTAATGGTTGCAGGTGGTGCTGAATGCGCTCTATGTAGAGTTGGATTTGGTGGCTTTGCTGCAGCTCGTGCATTATCTACTAATTTTAATGACAATCCAACGGCAGCTTCAAGACCTTGGGACAGAGACAGAGATGGCTTTGTTATGGGAGAAGGTGCTGGTGTTGTTGTTTTAGAAGAATATGAGCATGCTAAAAAACGTGGCGCTAAAATTTACGGAGAAGTAGTAGGCTATGGTTTAACCGGTGATGGTTACCATATTACTGCACCTCATCCAGAGGGAAGAGGCGCTTTCAGATCTATGGAAATGGCATTAAAACGTTCAGGTCTAGGATTAGAAGATATTGATTATGTTAATGCTCATGGTACTTCAACTCCACTTGGAGATGAAATTGAATTATCTGTAGTTAGAAAATTATTTGGTTCAAATACCAAAAATATGATGATGTCATCTACTAAATCATCAATTGGTCATTTGCTCGGTGCTGCAGGTAGTGTTGAGGCGATTTTCTGTTTGCTTGCTATGAGAGATAGTATAGTTCCTCCTACTCTTAACTTAGATAATCCACCAGCAGATATAGATATTGATTTAGTACCTCATAAAGCTAAAGAGCGTAAAATTAGAGCAACCTTATCCAATTCATTTGGTTTTGGTGGTACTAATGCTTCGCTAATTTTCAAGAAAATTGACTAATAAATGATCCGCCATTTTTTAATTGGCAGCTTTATAGTACTATCAGTAATACTGACTTTATCTTCAGGATTATATGTTTTTCTAAATATGAAAGGACCGCTATTGCAAGATAAAATTATTATCTTGCATAAAGGCGAGTCACTAAAAGATTTTTCCGAAAAACTAGCTCAAGAAAAAATTATCGAACATCCAAAAACCATGCTATTTGCCATGAGGTTAGTGAATTCATATAATCGCATTAAGGCTGGTGAATATATGCTTCATAGTTCTACTGGTATGGGCAAGATCCTAAATACTTTGGTGGAAGGAAAATCTATTATCCATAAACTAACTATCGCAGAAGGAACAACCACCAAGCAAATCTTAGATAGAATAAATGCAGAAACTATCTTAACTGGTGAAATAGAAGAGGAAATTCCAGAAGGCGCTCTTTTACCTGAAACTTATTTTTTCACTTATGGCGATACTAAAGAAGGTATAATCAAACGCATGAGAGATAATATGGATCAGGCTTTAGATTATTTGTGGGAAAATAGAAAGGTAAATGCGGTTATAAAAACTAAAGAAGAAGCATTGGTTCTTGCATCAATTATTGAAAAAGAAACAGGACTTAGCTCAGAGCGCAAAAAAGTCTCAGCAGTTTTTATCAATAGATTAAATAAACATATGAAATTACAGGCTGATCCTACAACTATATACGGGGTTACCTTAGGTAAATATGAATTAACTAGAGAATTAAGCAGGAAAGATCTAGCTAGTAATTCACCTTATAATACTTACCATGTATATGGATTGCCTCCAACTCCAATTACCAATCCAGGTAGGGCTTCAATAGAAGCCGCCCTTAACCCAGATGAAACTAATGATATATTTTTTGTAGCAGATGGAACAGGTGGACATAAATTTTCCAGTAACTTAAAAGAGCATAATAATAATGTTAGATCATTTAGAAATAATCAATAATCATTATTTAATCATCATTTTATCTTACTTGCTGGGATCTATTCCTTTTGGCTTACTCATTGGTAAAGTATTTGCAATAGGTGATATTAGACAGAGTGGATCAGGGAATATTGGCGCTACTAATATGCTTAGAGTTGGTGGTAAAAAACTAGGAGCCTTTACTCTGATTTTGGATGTATCTAAGGGATTGCTTGCTTGTTATGTCGCTGATAAATTGGTAGGGCATCATGCGATGATTTTGGCTGCCCAGTTCGCGGTGATTGGTCATATATTTCCTATCTGGTTAAAATTCAAAGGCGGTAAGGGGGTTGCTACTTCTTTTGCAGTTTTCTGTTATTGTGATTATAAAATCGGTCTTATTTGTATCGCTATTTGGCTTCTTACTTTTCTCATTACCAGGATTTCCTCACTCGCAGCAATCTTGAGTTTTGGATTAGCTCCCATAGTTGGATATTTTTTAGGTAATGATAAGTGGTTGTTTATTATGATGTTGGTTTCTTCTATGTTGGTTCTTATTCGCCACTATGAAAATATTATCAGATTAATAAACAAAGATGAAAAATCTCTTTAAAATAATTCTTGCTTTAATTAAATAACTAGACTATAAGATAGTTAATTATCCTTCATTGTCGCGGGGTGGAGCAGCCCGGTAGCTCGTCAGGCTCATAACCTGAAGGCCGTCAGTTCAAATCTGGCCCCCGCAACCAACACGCAGTTATGACTTAAAATTACCCTTATTCTTACCTGATGAAAGGCCCCCTCTTTTTGGTATGGGAGGAAGTACTTTATTTGTTCTCTCGGCTCCGCCTTTATTAGAAAGCAATTCTATTGAAGTTTGAGCAAGCTTAGCGGCATAGTCAAGCATTTTTCTAGCCGATTTATCTTTTTGCATAAGGAGGTTTGTCGGGGCGTTAATTTTATCTCTAATAGATTGCCTTGTTTTGGCTGCTTTTTCGTGGGTTCTGTCGCGTTTGTTGAAAGTAAATGAATTATCTGATATCTTGTGTTAAACATTAGCAAGGTAAAAGATGATAAAACTATAGTAAAATAACTTGATTTAGGTGTTTTTATATAGTATATTGAAATCAAAAACACATGACAACAAAATCATATAGTAACGACCTTAGATTAAGAGTAATAGATCAGATAAAATCTGGAATGAAGCAAAAGATGGTATCACAATTATTTGCTGTTAGTATCAATGCTGTAAATAGGTGGTGGTTAAGGTATAAGAAAGAAGGCTCTTTAGTATCGAAGATCAGAGGCGGAAGTAAAGGAAAGCTAGATCCTTTGGAGCTAGAAAAATATGTAAAATCGAACCCTAACCAAACGCTAGAAGAAATAGGCAAGGTCTTTGGAGTAAGTGATTGCGCCATTCATAAAAGATTAAAAGCTTTGGGATTTAGGTATAAAAAAAAGACTTTAAATATCTGGAAGCAAATCAAGAAAGAAGAGAAGTCTACTTAGAAGAGGTTAAAGATATAGAACCAAGCGATCTTGTATATATTGACGAGAGCGGTATAGAAGCAGGAATTATCAAAGACAGAGGCTGGGGTAAAAAGGGCGAGATACTAGCTGGCGAAAAAAGTGGCAAACATTATTTAAGAACGAATATTGTGTCAGGTTTAGTTGACAATAAACCTATAGCACCACTGGTTTTTTATGGTTCATGCAATACGATTTTTTTTGAGTCTTGGGTAGAACAGTTTTTAATCAAAGAGTTAAAGCCTGGGAAGGTTGTAATTTGGGACAATGCTACTTTTCACAAATCAAAAAAAACCAAAGAATTAATAGAATCAGTAGGTTGTCGAGTTATTTTTCTACCAGCTTATTCCCCAGATCTTAATCCTATAGAAAAATTCTGGGCAAATATGAAAAGATGGATAAAAAATAATATTACCGCTTTCGATAAATTATACGATGCTTTAAAAGCCTTCTTTTGCACACCTAATTCAAGTTAATTTACTATA